>DYDK01000075.1 GCA_020717935.1 Desulfocapsa sp. | reverse complement strand
AATTCCACCGAATTGATGAAAGTGAGATAAAAAAACGGGAAACTTCAGCTTAAGAATACTTCTTGCTTTTTTATTCACTCATCAACAGGAGGAAACATGACCGACCCAACGGTACTGAAAATCGCCCTTGCCGGGCTGCTGCATGATGTGGGGAAGCGGCTGCCGGAAGCTGAAATATACATAAGGAGAAAGTGATGCCGATAAATATCGCCCGCTTTTACAAACGGGAAAAACTGGAATTGGACTGCGAGATCATCACCCCCATGTTCCTGGGCAACGCCAACCAAGAGGCCGAGTTGCGGGCCGCGCCCTTCAAAGGCTTGCTGCGCTACTGGTGGCGGGTGGCGGAAGGGGACAAGCACCCCGATCCTGGCTCCCTGCTGAGGGAAGAAAATAGGCTCTTCGGCAGCCCTGACGAGGAACATGGCGGTAAGAGCCAGGTGACGGTGGAGGTGAAAGCCTTATCGCAGATGACTGCCAAAAAAGAAGCCTTTAGCAATCCCGGCCAAGTGGATCATCCCGAATGCGAAAAAACAGGAAAGAAGACCAACCCCTTGAATTATCTGGCAGGCATGGGCCTGATTCACTATAAGAATGGAATACTCCACAGTTATTATGACAGTGGGGAAAAGTTTCGTTTGAGTATCACGGTTGGTAAAGACGCATTGCCTTCAGTACAAGAGCCTCTGCGACTCATAAGCACATTCGGCTCAATTGGCAGCAGAAGCCGCAATGGATGGGGGTGCTTTGCATGGCAGGAGCAGATAAACCTTGCCGGTCTGTCATTTGCAAATTTTTCTGATGCCCTTGATCGAGACTATCCCCATTGCCTTGGCAAGAACAACAAGGGAATTCTTCTTTGGAAGACCAAAGAGCCACGATCGAAATGGGAAAACTGCATGAAAGACTTGGCGGAAGCCTATATCTCCATCCGGGCCGGAAGCACCCAAAAAGGAATTCCAAAACTTGAAGTGAATGCTGGAAGTCCACCAGATAGGCATTTACTTGGTTATCCTGTCACCAACCACAATGTCACGAAACCTGGCTGGGACAATCAGGGCCGCCACGGTTCTGCCCTGCGGCTCATCGTCCGTAAGGAGGCTGACGGCCATCGGGGCTATATCCTCCATCTGCCGCACCTGTTCAGCGAGCAGATGTGGAAGGACGGCAAACAACGACAGATCGAAATCTGGCAGAAAGTCCATGCCAATCTGGACAAACTCTGCCAGCGGGTAGTGATCAAGGAGGCACGGCCATGAAACAGGAATTTGCCCAGGATCTCGACTACTGGATTCACAAGACCAAGGCCTTTCTCCACGATCCGCCGGACAAGGCCATCCACATTCCCGGCCATGAAGAACGGGCCAACGAACTACTGGCCGCCATGGGTCTTGTCGGCTCATCCCTCAGCAAAGACGAATATCAGACCGCCGATAAAATCGCCTCGGGCATGGATCGGGCCTGTCTGCCTGGCTACGATGGGAAGGACGATAGCAAAAATGGGGCGATTGATTTTTCCATTGTCCCGATGCTGACCCACTCCACCGGCAGCGGCAGCGCACTGTCCCTTACCCTTCCCGATTCCAGCGGCAAGGGTAATGCTGCTGTTGCCGCGATCAATGCGGAAATCCAAGGCCTATTGAAAGAGGACTTGGGATCTGAGGCCGGCAGCGGCAAGGGTCTATCCGAACGACAGGAATACAAGGGGGCCGAGGCTGCCTTTGCCCCGGCCCGCTTCCATTATCTATACTTCATGCTGCGCCGCCGTCTGGCCCAAAAGAATGTTGGCGGCCTGGGCGGTCTCTGGCACCGTCTGCCCGCCGATACCCGCCTACCCGACCACTCTATCTGGCAGCATTGCGGCCTGGTCTCGGCCCTTGCCTCCTGCGAGAAATTGTCAGAGCAGAACAAGGCCAGCCTGATGGTCTATGCCCTGACGCCGGTGCAGGATTTTGTCAGCCGAGCACGCAAACTGCGTGACTACTGGTCTGGTTCGGTCATTCTCTCCTGGCTGGCCTTCGAGGGGATCAAGGCCATCATCTACCGCTACGGAGCCGACCACATTATCTATCCCAGCCTGCACGGTCAGCCGCTGGTGGATGAGCTGCTCCAAGGCTGGGGTATGGAAAAGGATTGGTTTGAGAAACGAACAAGCGACGGCATCGCCTCCTTCCCCAACAAGTTTGTCTGTCTGGTGCCCGCCGGGCAGGAACAGGAGGCTGCAGGCGCCATCGAGGCGGCCATCAATGCTGCCTGGGGGGGACTGGGCGATAAGACCCTGGAGTTTTTGGCGGGCAAGGTGGAAAAAATCGGCAAGAACGACTCCATCCGCAATCAATTCCACCGCCAGATGGGCCACTACTGGGAACATCACTGGTCTGCCGCACCCTTGGTGCGGGGTGAAGATCGGGCTGCTGTGGAGGAGCTACTGCACAAGGGTTCGATTGATCCGGCCTTTGACTTTTGGAAGGACACCAACAAAATCTGGCAATCCAGCGGCGAAGGCCCGCTCTACTCGGTGAGCCACCGGCTGGTGCAAGCCGGGTTGGCAGCCGGAAAATCTCGACGGGAGGAGAAACGCGCGACAGAGGAAGGCATAAAATGCGACCTGTTTGGTGAGTTCGAGATTCTCCATTATCACGATCAAAGCGACAAAAACCCCATACCCTCGAAAGACCCCTTCTGGGTGGATGTACGGCAGGCCTTTCGTGATTCCGCCGATTTTGGCAACAACGAACGCCTGTGCGCCCTGGGCCTGGTAAAACGGCTGGCCTATCGCGTCTGTAAGGAGCTGAAAACCCATCCCCTGCACCGGATGTTCAAGGAAGCAGAGTCCTTCCCTTCCAGCACCGAGATAGCCCTGCATGACTGGTGGCGACAGGTCAATAGACGGGCGGCCAGTCAGGATGACCCAAAGGCTCAGGCAATCGCCCAAGAACTCGCCGTGTTCGACTGGAGCAAGGACAGCAACAAGGCCGCCCGCAAGGTGGCCCAGTGGCTGCACGGGATCAACGAAGAAAAAGAGGTCGAGAAAAACGGCTACGACATTGAGCGAATCGACCTGCGAGACAAAAAAGAAAAGGCTGCTGCCCGCGAACTGTTTAAGCGCCACCCTGTCAAGGACATCCATAAATATTACGCAGTGCTGATGATGGACGGCGACCGCATGGGCAAGCTCATAAACGGCGAATCCCCGGGCTCCACTTGGGGTTCGGTACTGCATCCGCAACTAGTGGAGCGGCTAAAAGGGAAGAACTTCGATTCAAGGTTCAAAAACTTCTGGGCAAAATGGCTCGGCGAGCCTCGCCTCATCTCACCGGCTGTCCATGCTGCTATCTCCGAAGCTCTGGGCGATTTTTCCATCCACACCGTCCCTGCCATTATCGAAAAACATCATGGTCGCCTGATCTATGCGGGTGGCGACGATGTCTGCGCCGTGCTGCCCGCCTCGACGGCCCTGCTTGCGGCCCGCGACATCGCCAAAGCCTACGGTCTGGGCTTTGTGCATATCCTGCCCGGCAAACAGGCTGAGGTTATCAACAGCCCCTTGCCAGCAGGCCTGGAAGGAAAACTTGGCGTCCATCTGGGGCTGGGAGACAAAATATCCATCTCCGCAGGCATCATGATCGCCCATCACAAAAAACCGCTGGGCAGCGTCATCGACCGGGCCCACGCATTGCTTAACATGGCCAAGAAAGAAGGGATCCACGGCGATGGCCGCAATGCCTTTGCCCTTGAAGTGGACAAACGCTCAGGCGGTGGCAGGATGTTTGTTGCTGGATGGAAAGAGAAAAAGGACGACATCCTGCTGCTCGACCACTTTCTGGCCACGGCCAAGGCCTTGCAAGAAACCGAGGAAGGGGCCATGAGTTCATCGCTTGCCTACCGGCTATCCACCTTTGAAGACGGCTTGATCCCCTTGCTTGCCAAGCATTCGGAAGAGTTGCTGCGATTCATCGCCAAACAGCTTGACCGTTCCGGGCTTAACAAGGAACTCTCTAAAGAGGAAAAAGACAAACAACTCCAGAAGATTGCCACTCATGTGGCGGCCCTGATCGGCAGGAAAGATAGCACGGACGACGGCAAAGGCAAACTGCCGTTGGAATCGCTCATCGTCGCCAACTTCATCGGCCACTGCCAAAACCAAGGAGAACAATCGTGATGCAGACAACTTGGCTTGCCATTGACCCCATCGACACCCTGTTTTTCCGGGGGGCAGAATCCATGGTGGCAGGGGAGAACCATGCGGTGGACACCCTCTTTCCGCCCATGCCCGCCACCATCACCGGCGCAATCCGTACGGCCATCATGGGCCAGAACGGGATTGTCCCGGCTGACTATCTCAAGAACCCCGAGTCCTGGCTGGACACCTTTCCCATCCTTGGTCTGCCTGACGCGCCCGGTTTTACGCTTACCGGCCCGCTTTTCCTCGCAGGGAGTGATTGCCTGCTCCTGCCAGCTCCAGCCCACTGGTTCGCAGACCCGCCGGACAAGAAAGGGGATTGGGAAAAAGAAATTCCTGTTCAAACCGCCCGACCCTTGAATGGCTCACCATTAGGATTGACCGGCTCCGTAGCTCATCCGGTCTGGCTGAACACCCCAAAAAAGCCCGATATGCAGCCGCTTTCCGGCTGGTGGGCCACGGCGGCGGCCTTTGCAGCGGTGCAGCAAGGGAAAGATGTTCTTTTCACCCGCAAACTGGAAGCTCTGCAACCGGGCCAGCCCGCAATCCTGCCCGCCAGTGCCATCTTTGTCCGGGAAGAACGGGTTGGCATCGCCCTTACTCCGGAACGGACAGCCAAGGAAGGCTATCTCTACAGCACCATCCATGTCCGTCTGCGTGAAGGAATTTGCATCGTGGCCGGGGTCGCCTCCGAGCACCCCCTGCCGCTCAGTCAAGACGGCATCCTGCAACTGGGTGGCGAACAACGAATCTGCCGCTATCAGAGACTGCCCTCTCTGGCCCTGCCGGAAGGAAAAGACGGCTCCTGTCTCATGGCCCTGTCACCCCTTGCCCTGCCCAGCCTGCCCGAACCGCTTGTCACAGTCTCCCGCGCCTCGGGCAAGCTCCTGCGGATCGGCGGCTGGGACATGGCCAAAGGCTTTCATAAACCCATGACCGCCTGGCTTCCCGCTGGAACCGTGTTTTTTGCCAGTAGCAATGACACGCCACATCAACTGCTTACAATTTAGGAGGACACCATGAACCCCCAACAACTTCAAAATGAAATCAACCAGTTGACCATCACCCAAAAGCTGATTCTGGCCCAGGACATCTGGGATTCCATAGCAATGGAAAGCGATCAACTCCCTCTTCCAGAATGGCAAACGCAGGAGCTTGAAAGACGATACCGCCAATATCAACAAGGAGATCTGGAGTTGCACGACTGGCAGGAAGTACATGCTGGATTGCGGGGAAAACAACGATGAAACTTCACTATACCAATCGGGCCAAAAACGACCTGGAGCTGGCCTTCACCTGGTACGAAAATCAGCGTCACGGCTTGGGGCTGGAGTTTCTGGATTGTGTGGAGGCAAGTCTTGCGACGATCATGCAAATGCCTCTGCTCTTTGCCGAGCATCATCAACCTTTTCGGCGGACGCTGATCCGGCGTTTTCCGTTTTCTGTTTTTTACACCATCGAACAGGATGCAATCGTGGTGCATGCCATTTTCGACAACAGACAAAATCCGGCAAAATTGCCCTGATTTCTTTATCCCCAAATAAGGAGAAACACCATGTAAGTGTATCTGCATAAATCTCTATAACTTTTATGCCCAAGCTATATAGCTTAACATTATGACTTTACATGGATTAGCTAATTAAATAAGTTATAGATGTTTGTGTTGTTCCACTTATCTGAAACAACACAGTAAATTTTGCGTACTGCACGCCATTTCACCGGTTCATGCTGGGGCTGGCTCTGCCACCGGTGCAGTGGATTTGCCCATCCAGCGGGAACGCCATACCGGCTGGCCCCATGTCCAGGCATCCGGGGTCAAAGGGGCCTTTCGCGACCACTGCGAAAGGGTGTGGATGCTCCAGGATCTGGAAGTGGATCTTGAAGTGAAAGAGGATAAGAGAAAACGAGCGGATGAGCTTGCCAAACGCATCTTTGGCATGTCCGAGGCCAGTAAATCCCAGGCCGGGGCCATCGCCTTTTCCGACGCCAAGCTAATGGCCTTCCCAGTCCGCTCCAATTTGGTTCCCTTTGTTTGGGTAGTCTGCCCGGCCCTGCTCAAACGTCTGGCCCGCGATCTGGAACTGGTCGGCATGGACGCCAAGGGGCTTGATTCCGTGGCCATTGACGGCGATCAGTACGGACTAGTGCGGGGGGAACTTTCAGGCAGTCTCATTCTCGAAGACCTTTGCCTTGAGACCATGACAGGGAACTGGCTGGCCATCGCTGATGTATTCAAAAGCATTGACCCGGCCATCGAGCGGTTGGTCGTCATTCCTGACCACCATTTTTCCTTCCTCATGGAGACCGCCACCGAGGTGCAGGCCCAGATTGCCATTGACGCTGCCACCGGCACCACCAAAGACGGTTCCCTGCGCTATCAGGAGCTGCTGCCCGCTGATTCCTCACTTTATACACTGGTTTTCTTTGGCGAGGAACGCACGGCAGAAACCAATAAAATCGTTCTCGACACCCTGGCAGGCGCGGTGCTAACAGCCGCCGCCACCCACATCCAGATTGGCGGCGACATGACCCTGGGGCGGGGTATTTTTCAGATTAACTGGCTTTCAAGAGGTGGTAAATGAACAGAACACTGGGACAAAAACGGGCGGAGTACTGTTTGGAGCAACTTCGCCAACTGCGCTGCGACGCTGAGAAATTCAAGAATTTTTCTGCCGGATTACCATCTTTGATCATTCAAAACGGGTTCGGTCAAGCTTTGGCCTTTCTCGTCGCCAAGGGAGAGGACAAGCATATTGCGGCATTCAGTATTATCACTGGGTGGCTTGCCAACCAACATATCCTGACACCAGATCAACCTGCCGGGATGCTCCTGCAAATCAGCCAGATGGAACAAGCCAAATACCTCCATGCTCAGAAAGAAACCCTGGCCATGCTGGAGTGGCTGAAACGCTACGCCAACGCAGAACTCTTTAGGTGATGCCCATGAGACTTGTATCGCAAGCAATCAACAGAACGCTGACCGCAACGCCCAACACACCGATAAACTTTGGCCTACTTTTCAACAAGTTCCTTCAATACCGGGACAACCAGGGGAAACTGGAACCCGTGGTCAAGCAAGACCGGAAGCCGCTTATTAACGACTATCTGAAATCTAAAAAACAGGGAGCCGACATCCTTAAGCAACGCCAACTCCAGCAGGCGGCTTACTGCCAGGCCATGGAGTTGGCTGGCTGGCAGTCTTTCATCGTGCATGCTGAACTTACCAGCCCCTTTGTCTCAGGCCTCGGTATGGCCCATCCCACCGAAACCGGTCTGGTGCTGGATCACACCAGCGGTATGCCCTTTATCCCAGCAGCCAGCCAAAAGGGTGTATTACGAGTTGCGCATCTCATTAACAGTTTATGTGATGACCAGGGCAAATGGTTGCCGGAAAAAGTTCTCAAAGAAAAGGGAATCATTAACGATAAAATGGAATGGCGGGAAGACGCGGCCAGCAAGACCCAGTTCGGTTCCGGCGGAAACAAGGACGCCCTGGCTGGGCAGGTGGTGGTCTTGGATGCCTACCCCTTAACCCCGCCAGTGCTGGGCGAGGAAATCCTGAATCCGCACTTTGGCGATTACTACAAAGACAAAGGCAATCGTGGCCCCAGCGAGGATCAAAGTCCTATTCCCATTAAATTTCTGGTGGTAAAACCTGGAGCTGACTTTGTCTTCCGCCTGCTGCTGCGCACGCCCTTCTCCGAAGCCAAAGCCAAAGATCAAAACACCTTAATATGTCTGCTGAAAAAAAACCTGCATCGAGCCATTACCGAAGAAGGCATGGGGGCTAAGACCGCTCTGGGTTTTGGAAGGTTCAAAATAACAGCCTGTTCAGAGCCAATGTCATTAACTTAAAGAGTCGGCTTGTACATATGACTAAATTTCCGTTGAG
>DYDK01000074.1 GCA_020717935.1 Desulfocapsa sp. | reverse complement strand
AATGAAACAGAGGGTTCCAAGGCTATTGCTTATCCATGATTGACGAGGTCTGTAGTTATTATTTCGTAATTATTTCCTGTCATTGATTGTCCCCCTTGAGGAGTTACCTCAAAAGTGTTTTCCGTGCCAACCATTCCAATACCAGGGACTCCAATTTTGGGTTCAATCGCCAGTACCATACCTGCTTCTAATGGTAGATCAAAACCTTTCGCTATTACTGGATATTCGTCAATGGCGAGGCCTATACCATGCCCGACAAAATTCACCTTATTTTTTCCAAGCCCCATAAAACCGGCCTTCCAAGGTGATTTAGTTACAATCTCTACGCATTGCTTCCATAATTGACTTGGTATTGCCCCTGGGCGTAATTGTTCAGCGATTATAGATTGCATTTCAACGCAGAAATTATGGGCATTTTTCAAAGATTCAGGAATGCTGTTTTTGTTTCCAAGCCAATATATCTGCGTTTTATCGGTATGGTAACCGGCAAGGGTAAACCCGTTATCTATGGTAAGGGGTTGATTTAAACCCCATTTAATTTTATTTGATCCCATGAAAGGTATTGCTGGGTGGGCACCTCTAAGGCCAACGGGACCATTAAAAACACTTGGATAATTGGCGCTGTCACCAACAGCAATATGTCCTAAAAATGCTTCTTCACCAAAGGTGTCCATTCTTAATACGCCATGGTGACCTTCAGAGTAAAATATTTCAGAAATTTTATGAGCAATTTGTAATTCAGTGATGCCTTCATGGAGGAAGGAGGGTAAGAGCAGCGTTAAACATGTGTTATGTCTTTTGCCAGCTTCTCTTAAAATTTCCAATTCCCATTCTGACTTTTTGGCACGAGTCATGGCAATGAGATTATCTCCAGGGAGAAACTTCATATCAGGCAGATGCTTGGTGAGACTTTTTGAGAGTGACCATGGTAATCCATTCATCTCTGCTGCGATTTGAGAAGGGATAGTTATTCCAAAATCGCCAAAGGCTTGTTCAATATCGCCGTATGAACTGAATGAGATAATGTTTTTTAGTGGGGTTTCTATTTTTGCTCTTTCGCTCCCACGCCGACAAAATAATATGGGTTCGCCTTCTTTGGGAAGCCAAAGAACACCATTGGCAAAAGTACCCGTAAAATAGAATATGTTGAGTCTTGAAAATACAAATGCGCCATCAGCTTGAGGAAGGTATTGATGAAGGAACTCTCTATACCTTTTCCAGCGAAACTTCAGCTCTTTTTCAGGTGTATTCTTTTCCATATTCTTTACAATTAACTGGTCGTTTTTCAAATATAATATTTATTTTCTTACTTGTGTCCCCAATGAATCCCGATGGTTCCCAGCATAAACCGTCGGTAGCCAACCTGCTCAAACCCGGCCTCGACAAAAAGAGCGGCCAGGGCCTCGGCACTATGAAAATCCATCGTTGAACCGGTGAGATAAGCATAGGCGGCTTCGTCCTTGGCGATCAAACGCCCTAAGAAGGGAATGCCGAAACGGAAATAAAAACGCACCAGGGGATACCACAGATTTTTACGCGGCGGCGTCGTATCCAGGCAGACCACCCGCCCACCCGGCTTCAAAACCCGATGCACCTCTTTGAGCACGGCCAGGGCATCATCGACATTTCTGAGCAGATAACCAAAGCTCACCGACTCGAAGCTGTTATCGCCATAGGGCAGGAAGTTGGCATCACAGGCCTGCCAGTCAATATCCATTGCGGCAAACCGTTGTTTGGCCTCTTTGAGCATATTTTGAGAAAAATCAGCGCCAAGCACCCGGCAATGCGGATAGGTCTTGCGCGTCAAGGCGGCAATATCGCCAGTTCCGGTTGCCAGATCCAATGCCCATCCCGCCCCCGGATTTAGAACCTTTTGCACCACAAACCGACGCCAGCGCTGATCCTGCCCCAGAGTCATCACCCGGTTCATCAGATCATATGAACCGGCAATGGCATCAAACATCTTTTGTACACCAGGCCCCTTACTCACCCGCCCACTCTCCTCTCTGACAGCATATTTTCGTTCATTTTCCCGTCACTGCCCCCCACTCAACACCTGATCTTGATCCACACTTGACACAGGGGGTATGGTAAGCATCCTGTTTCGTAGGAACTTTTATGAACCGTAGAATGTCGAATATAGAATATCGAATGTCGAATGTCGAAGTGAAAACTTCATCATTCTGCGGTTCCTTGTTCGATATTCGATATTTAATGATTTTAGATACTTAACAGGAAGCCGAAACCGCATTAAGAAATACCTCCTGTGTTAAATGTGGATCAAGATCAGACTCAACACGGGGCGAACCCCGGAGTACGCGGGAAAGGGATCACCTCACGGATATTGGCCATGCCGGTGACAAACTGGATCAGTCGTTCAAAGCCAAGCCCGAATCCGGCATGGGGCACCGTGCCGTAACGCCGCAGGTCAAGGTACCATCCATAGCCTTCAGGATCAATGCCCGCCTGCTGCATCCGGGCCAGAAGGACATCGTAGCGTTCCTCGCGCTGACTGCCGCCGATAATCTCGCCGATCCCCGGCACCAGGATATCCATGGCCGCCACGGTTCGCCCGTCATCGCTGAGACGCATATAAAAGGGTTTGATCGCCGCCGGATAATCGGTAACGATCAGTGGCCGCTGGTACACCGTTTCCGTCAGATAGCGTTCGTGTTCCGACTGCAGGTCAATCCCCCACTGCACCGGATAAATAAAATCCTGCCCGGAACAGAGCAACTGCTCCACGGCCTCGGTATAAGTGATGCGGGCGAAATCCTGCTCCACCACCTGGGCCAAACGCGCCGACAGCCCTTTTTCGATAAAGCGGTCAAACAGGGATAGATCCTCGGCACACTCGGTCAAAGCCAGGCGCAGCAGATACTTGAGCATCTCCTCGGCCACCTGCATATCGCCTGCCAGATCACAGAAGGCCATCTCCGGCTCCACCATCCAGAACTCGGCCAGATGGCGGCTGGTATTGGAGTTTTCCGCACGGAAGATGGGGCCGAAGGTATAGACATTGCCCAGGGCCTGGGAGTAGACCTCGGCCTGCAACTGGCCGCTCACGGTCAGCCCGGCAGGTCGTCCAAAGAAATCAACATTTCCGCCCCCAGGCTGTCGGACCGAGGAAGCGCTCACCTGAAACATCTCTCCCGCCCCTTCACAGTCGCTGGTGGTGATGATCGGGGTATGCACCTGAATAAAGCCGCGTTCCTGAAAAAAGGTATGAACCCCGTAGGCAAGCCGGGAGCGCACCCGGGCTACCGCCCCAAGGGCATTGGTGCGGGGACGAAGATGGGTGATGTTGCGCAGGAATTCAAAGGAATGCTGCTTTTTCTGCAGAGGATAATGCTCCGGATCGGCCCAGCCCAAGATCTGCACCGCCATGGCCCGCAACTCCACCGCCTGACCCTTGGCCGGCGACTCCTGCAAAATTCCAGTCACCAGCACGCTGCAACCGGCACTCAGCCTTTTGATCTCCTGATCATAATTAACAAGAGACTGTTCAGCAATGACCTGGATATTGGCCAGACACGAACCATCGCCCATTTCGATGAAAGAAAAGCCGCTAGCATCCCGCCTGGTCTTCACCCAGCCGCCCACCTGCAATTGAGCCCCAATCTCTGGAGCCGCCAGAATGTTGGCTATCCGTTTGCGCATACCACCATCACCCATGATAACAATCTCTTATTACTCATACCCCGGACAGTAAAGCACCATTTCTCCCCGGCCTGGAAATTCATCAACCCCCTTCCCGCTCAACTGGGCCAGATGTGCTCCAACCACCGGACACTTGACCGTCAAGAGAAAGAAAACAGGAGTGGTCATTACGGCCACCTCCTCGGACAGAGTTTCAAAATTCCCCTGCCCCTTGGCCAACACGCAGTCAGCTTCATGAAAGGCCCGCAAAAATGGTTCTGCACATGAACGCAACGGTGTTCCTGGGCAGGAGGTACCATTGCTGATAATGGTGGCATAGCGATCAAGTCCGCAGGCCAAGGCATCGGCCAGCAGGGCATCATTGATAATAGGCCCGGCCTTGACCACAGCGATGACAGACAAACCCATATCTGCCAGGCAGCGAATCACCAGAGAATCATAGACTATTTCCCCACAATTATCGAGCAGATACACAATTTTTGATTTTTCGGGTAAGTTGGTAAGCACCTCCAGCAACTGCCCACGGGCATCAAGGACAAAGGGGAGCGTTCGGGCCTGAGCCAATGCCGCTTCCACATTCAAACGACGCATCGCCCCATAGTCAATGATATTGCCGGCAATGGCCAGACGAAGAGCCGCCCGCAATGGCACCTCACTCTGTTCCACTTCCCGCGCCAGCTCAGGAAGAACGGCCAAGGCCTGCTCATTGGAGAGATGTTTTAAGGCAAGATAAGGGTCACGACAGCCGGTTATCTTGGCAATCGTTGCATACACGGATACTGAATTTTCTGGCGGCGGCAAGTCCATATCCATCTGCGGAAGCAAGGCCGCTACCGCCCGGGCCACAGCCAGATGCGCCTCTTCATTGCCAGAACTGATTCGTGCCACCCGCAGGGCCTGGTCCATAAAACAGGCGAGGCAGTCAACAGCGGTCTTCATAACATATACCCTTCCCGCACATTCTTCATGGCCGCAAAAATCGAAGCCTTGATCCCAACATCATACCCATACAAACTTTGCACCATTTTCCGCACCTGATCGCGCCTCGTATCACCGGCCAGCGGACACAGATTCTCCACCGGTGCAAGATGCAGCGCCGAGGCAATGCCCTCAACCTCCTCTTTTTCAAGGGCTGCCAAAGGCCGAATCAAGGCCAGGTTGCCAGCAAAGAGATCCTGCCGTGGCATCATGGTGGACAGATTACCGCCGTAGAGCATATTCAAAAAAAAGGTCTCAATCAGATCATCCTTATGGTGCCCAAAGGCCAGCTTGTTGCATCCATACTTTTGGGCAAGATCAAAAAGCTGTCGTCGTCGCTGTCTGGCGCACAAAAAACAGCTTCGCTCGCCATCCCTCTCCAGAGGCACATCCATAGCCTTTTCCACCACCAGGGAAAGGCCAAACCGGCTTAATTGGGTGGCAATGATATCAGGCGGCTGCCCGCCATCAGCATCGCGCTCTGTTTCTCGAAATCCCATGTCAATATGGACACATCGCAAGGAATACGAAATGGGCGCCTTCTGCAACCACGAATGCAGCAACCAGGCCAGCACCAGACTATCCACCCCGCCCGAGACGGCCACCAGAACCTTATCGCCATGACTGAGCATGGAATAATCAGCCATAACCTGACCAATACGACGGTTGACCTGTTTCGATACAATCACTCCTGCTCGCATGGCCTCGCACTTATTCTCACCTCAATTCCGTAATCACTTGACACTCTCAGAATCAAACGATTGCAGGATTGAAGTCCCATAAAAAAACCTGCTGAATTTGCATCAAGGGGTGCGGATTCAGCAGGCAAAGAGACGGCAGGAAAGCGCCAGATTTTCTTCCGGCAAAGAACTATTTCTGAAGATAAGGACAGTCCGCCAATCGCTCTTTCACTCCAAGACGAACCAGTTCTTCAACGGTAATCCACTTAAAGCCTCTGTTTTTGGCCTTGCCGATAGCCAGGAGATTGCTGGACACAGCTTCTTGCGTCTCATCAAAAGAGGACGCCCAGAGAATCATACCGCTTTCCACATGGGTCAGTACCATCTCAAAAGCAGCCGAGGCCGGCGAATTCACTGACAGCTCGCCGCCATCCCTCTCCTGATAACGAGTGACGGTAATATCAAGGACAGCATTGGCATTGAGCTTGGCGCCAAGAACCTGCATCTGGCCCAAACGCCCACCAGCGGCACCGGTCAACAGGGTGTCAAGACGGCTCTCGGTAACGATACTCACCTTATCATTTTTCCCAAGTTCAGCGGCAATCACACTATCAACCACAGTTGCCACACTGTTGGGAGTCGCCTCTCCTTTGCCTAAACCCAAGGCCTCCTTCGCGACCACCGTGGGCATCGCCACAATACCCGTCAGGGCTTGCAGGGTTTTGGTTTTTTCTTCAGACTGCCCTTTGCCCAGACCGGAGCAACCAGAAAGAGTCAGTGAACACAAAAAAACAACAAACACCATACTGGCAATCTTTTTAAGAGTATTGATATCTTTCACAACAAACCTCACTTTTTAATTTAAAAAGGCCAAGAAACAAGCAAATACACACGAAAACACACAAGGAGAAACAATTTAGAAAACGCCCTTTGAAGACAAGGCCCCTTCCAGACCATTTGCCGTGACAGCCTGATTCATGGCCCTGGCCAGGCCCTTAAAAATTGCCTCAATGATATGATGGCTGTTGTCACCATGCAGCAAGTCAATATGCAGGGTCACTCCGGCATGTTGAGCGAAGGCCCGCATAAATTCACGGGCCAAAGCGGTATCAAACGACCCCAGTTTCTGATCGGGAACCGGAGCGGCAAAATGGAGAAAAGGGCGATTCGAGACATCCACCACCACCCGCACCAGAGTTTCATCCATTGGCAGATAGCTCAAACCGTAGCGACAAATCCCGCTTTTATCTCCCAAGGCCTTGGCAAATGCCTGCCCCAGGCAGATTCCAATATCTTCAACGGTATGATGATCATCAACCGCAACATCACCTGTGGCCGCAACTTCCAAATCAAAAAAACCATGCACAGCCAAGAGGGTGAGCATATGATCAAGGAAAGGAACCGCCGTATCTATTGAGGCCAGGCCAGAACCATCAAGGAGCAAGGACAGTTGTATATCCGTTTCACGAGTCACCCGGCTCACTCGTCCAAACCGTTGTTCATTTATATCCATAGAAATACCTTTTCTCAATGACAGAAGATGCAACTCCTCATGCACAACGAAAAACATTCCTTCTTCATATCATATATTCCTGAAAGAGGGCCATATTTTTTTCAACCCTTCTCTTTTTTTACAATGGCTGTTCGAAAGATGATGATTTTTTATTGACAAACACGATGCGCTCTTGGTAATGTACCTTGGTTTTTATTATTACACATAAATGAGCGGGAGTAACTCAGTGGTAGAGTGCAACCTTGCCAAGGTTGAAGTCGCGAGTTCGAATCTCGTTTCCCGCTCCACTTAATTATTAAAAAGGTTCGACACACCTATCGAACCTTTTTTTATTCATTGCCGTACAAGCAAGTATTCAAACACGAATTTTGAGGAACACCATGAAAACCTATCTGGCTCCAGTCAACGAAATCGAAAAAAAATGGTTCGTTGTGAACGCCGAAGACAAAATTCTTGGCCGCTTGGCATCCGAAGTCGCATCCCGTCTACGCGGCAAGCACAAGCCTACTTTTTCTACTTTCATTGACAACGGTGATTTTATTGTCATCACCAATGCCGAGAAGATCCAACTGACCGGCAATAAGTGGGATGACAAAAAATATTACCGTCATACTGGTTACATTGGCGGAATAAAAGAACAAAGTGCCAAGAAACTGATGGAAGTTCATCCCACAGACCTCATCATGAAGGCCGTCAAGGGTATGCTTCCAAAAAACAAACTTGGCGCCCAGCAACTGAAGAAACTTAAAATTTATGTTGGCAACGAGCATCCCCATGCCGCTCAAGCGCCTGCTGAATTATTTTTTTAACCTTTCGCGGAGAAAGAGAGAATGGCCGACAATCGTTTTTACGCCACCGGAAAAAGAAAAACCGCCATTGCCAGGGTATGGATTCAACCAGGCACGGGAAAAGTTATTGTCAACAGCATGAGTGCCGATGACTATTTTGGCGGCACCTTCAAGACCTACAAAATAGCAAAACCCTTCAAAGTCACTGATAATGCAGAAGGATATGATGTTATCGCCACACTCAAAGGCGGCGGGAAATCTTCACAAGTGGATGCCCTGACCCACGGCATTTCCCGGGCTCTGTTGCATGTCAACCCGGACAACAGATTGCCCTTGAAGAAATCTGGCCTGCTGACCCGTGATCCCCGTATGAAAGAGCGGAAAAAGTATGGTCAAAAGGGTGCGCGAGCCAAGTTCCAATTTTCTAAACGATAAAATTTTCTCTTATGCCTTGAACCTTCGAAGCTCTTTTGGGGAAGGAACGCTCAAGGAACAAGAAGTGATCGTATCAAAGGGAATAACAGAAAATCTGTTATTCCCTTTTTTTATTAGGGCCTCGGCAAGAATAAATTGTTCCGTATTGCGCAGGATTTTCAGTCAT
>DYDK01000073.1 GCA_020717935.1 Desulfocapsa sp. | reverse complement strand
CCCCAGGAACTACCATGGATAGGCGGAGCAAAATTGAATATGCAGTTCAACTGATATGAAAACATTAAATGTTAGCGGCTGTGTCGGTTATACGCGATGCGAAAATCGCTGTTGAAGCAATAAATGGTTGTAAGCTTGGGGTAAACTGGCATGGGAGCATATTCGAAATGAATCTGATGTCCTAATGTGTCTATTATGTAATCAATGTCTCGACTATTATTTTTATAGGTTATGGAAATTTCGTTACCGTTCTTTGAGATTTTTGTTGCGTACCAATATTTCAAGTATGCATGATTAAATTCGATCTTGGTACCATCAGGTAATTGCAAAAACGGCACATTACTGAGATCAACTTTCCAGAAATCTTTGGTGTAATAACTTTTGGAATTCGATGTATCTACCTTGACGGCTGTATTTTTTGTTCCATCATGCAATTCGATATTCACATAAAAGCCATTTCTCATTATCCTCCCCATGTGAATATCCCAGCGAAGACCGAGTGGCGTATCCCAGCGAAGACCGAGTGGCATTTGGTCGAGTTTGCGATTGGCCTGATAGGTTCTCACTATAGCAAGATCAAGACCACCCTTGCCAGGTAAGGTTAGATCCGTATAGGACAGAGAGAGTTCGCCAGTATACGGGTCAATTTTTTCATTTTGAATCTCGGAGATTTGCTCTCTAAATGTGATCTGCCCTGGATCAACTTCTTCAATATCGTCCGCAAGAATGCTGATTGCACTTGAAACGAAGAACATCATAAATATCAATAGAAAGACAAAAAATCTCATGCTCCTTGCGAAATAAAATCTCATTAGCTTTAACTCTCCCGTTCGTTATAAAAAATAGATGAAGACAAAGAAGATGAAAAATGCTGATATGTGAAATAGCCAAAAAAATCACAAAAAAGTTTCATTTATGATACTTCTCACCGGCCTTGATGGTATAGGCCCGATACAACTGCTCCAGCAAGAAAAGTCGGGTCATATCGTGGGTGAAGGTCATGAGCGACAGAGACAGCAGCAAGTCGGCCTGAGCCACCAGCTCGGGGGAATGACCAAGAGGGCCGCCAATGAGCAAGTTCACCTGTTTGATTCCCTGATGTTCCCATTGACCGATAAGATCGGCCAGTCCCTCTGAACTTACCTGGCGGCCACGGAAATCAAGCACCACCTTCAAAGCCCCCGCCGGAATGCAACTGAGAAGCAGACGCCCATCCTCTTGCCGCTCCTGTTCTTCACTCCATTGATTCTTTTTCCGGTGCTGGATATGTTTCACTGACAGTCGCGTGTAGTGTTGCAGACGATGGGAAAATTCAGCGATTCCTTCGCTGAGATAGGAATCTTTGGTCTTGCCAAGCAACAGGAGTTCAAAAATCATCGTTTACGGACTCTTATGCCGCTCATGTCAATAAGTTGTTTCGTTATTGTGGAACAGCCGGTTCAGCACTTCACAGTTCCCTGAGCGGCCATTATACCCTGAAGGATGCGACAAAAATCTGCATAAGAAATCTGCTGGTTGATCCCCGGGCAGGAGGCCTTGATGGTCTTAAAATTGTTTTCATCAGTAAGAAGCGACGGATGCAGAGGCCACTGGGCACAACGCCAGGGGCGGCCGGCATGAACAGTGCATCCATTCTTATAAAAAATGCAATGACCATCCACCACCTTCATCTGGGTAACATTGCCGGTCACCCGCCAATACTTCTCACGCACCTCATCTTCACTCAGGCCCAAGGCCGCCACCATTCGCTGCCGATCATTTGCGTCCAAAGAGACCGTGGTTTTTCCCTGGCAACAATAGCCGCATCGCACACATTCAAATATTTTTTTTAATTCATCCATTCTTTACGATACCCATTCTGTTTCCGTGTTAACTTCCCTCAGGCATTGCCAACCACATCCTCATAAGTGGCAATATCAATGCCATAGAGCAAGGCTGCCCTCTGCCATTTTTCTTCATCGGGGACATCAAAAATCAAGGTATCATCTGCCGGAACAACCAGCCAGCCTTCGCTCATCAGCTCCTGCTCCAACTGTCCTGGTCCCCAGCCCGCATACCCAAGAAGAAAAAGGAATTTCTCCGGCCCCTGGCCCCGAGCAATATCCTCAAGGAGCCTGACTTCTCGACTCAAAGAAACCGTGTCACTGATGACAAGTTGCTGCTCCGCCTGATAATCTGAGCTGAACAAAATACTGGCCATGGTCGGCTCCACCGGACCCCCATGATAAATGGACGGCAATTTAATTTCCGGCACAGGCAGATTGACGCTCCGTAAAATTTCATCCAACGAGAGGAAATAATTAGGTTTGTTGATTGCCACCGCCATCACACCCTCGTGACTATGGGCGCAGATGTAAAGCACTTGCTCACTGAATCGCGGATCAGGCATGCGAAAAGTGGAGATAAGAAACGATCCGGTGAGGGTGTCGATTATGGGTGTATTCTCTGGATTCATTGCTGTTCAATTCTGTTGTTCCGCTGTATAATAAGAAAAACTCTATTCAACTTAATCCTATCAGAGATGGCCTGTTTGCGTCAAGAACTACCATCTGTTATTCATTATCCATCACCCTCCATTGCCTTTCATTCACGAGATTCCACGGGGAAACACATGAACGAACACCGAGAAAAAATAATCAACGCCACCCACCACGACCCTTTTCAATATCTTGGTGTCCATTTCATTGGCACACGAGGGCAGATGGTTATCATTCGCTCGTTTCAACCCCACGCCCGCTCAGTGAATCTGGTCACAGCCTCGTTTGTCCGGCCCATGAAAAAAATCGGTGCGGAAGGATTTTTTGAACTGGAAATGGAACGGGCTGCTTTTCCCGATGCTGATCTTGATCCCTATAACTATCAATTTGAGATCACCTATTATGATGGGGCCGTGCATACGGTCAACGACCCCTATCGTTTTCTGCCCCTCCTCGACGAACAGGATCGGTATCTCTTTAATTTTGGCACCCACTATGAACTTTACAAGCACATGGGCGCTCACCTGACCACTCGTTCCGGCATTGATGGCACCATCTTTCGGGTCTGGGCGCCATCTGCGGCCCGGGTTTCGGTTCTGGGCAATTTTAACGGCTGGGATGGACGGGTTCATCCCCTGCGCAGTCTGGGTGGATCAGGTATCTGGGAACTGTTTCTGCCCGGAATCGGTGAAAATGAACTCTATAAGTTCGAGATCCGCACCCAACAGGGGGCTATTCTTCAAAAGAACGATCCCTTTCAGTTCTACGGCGAGCTGCGACCAAAAACGGCCTCCATTGTTCGCCCTCTCGATCACTATTCGTGGCAGGACCAGCAGTGGCAGCACGAGAAGGCAGCCACATCGCCATACGACAAACCCATGTCCATCTATGAGGCCCATCCTGGCTCATGGCAACGCGATCCAGCCGATCCCGACCGTTTCCTCTCGTTTCGGGAACTGGCCGACAAGCTCATCCCCTATGTTATGAAACTGGGATTCACCCATATTGAACTGATGCCGGTCATGGAGCATCCCTTGGACGAATCCTGGGGCTATCAGGTCACCGGCCCCTTCAGTATGAGCAGTCGCTATGGAATCCCTGAGGATTTCATGTACTTTGTGGATCAGTGCCATCTCAACAACATCGGGGTGATTCTCGATTGGGTTCCAGCCCATTTCCCCAAAGACGAGCACAGCCTCGGCCGTTTTGACGGCACCGCTCTCTTTGAACATGAAGACCCGAGAAAGGGAGAACAGCAGGAATGGGGAACCTTCATCTACAACTACGGCCGCCGCGAAGTCAGCAACTATCTGATTGCCAACGCCCTCTTCTGGCTGGATACCTACCACATTGACGGGTTGCGGGTGGATGCCGTGGCCTCCATGCTCTACCTTGATTATTCCCGCAAGGAAGGCGAATGGCTCCCCAATGCCTACGGCGGACGGGAAAATCTGGAGGCCATCGAGTTTATCCGCCACCTCAACTCCATCATCTATGACCGCCACCCGAACACCCTGATGATCGCCGAAGAATCGACCAGTTTTTACGGGGTCTCCAAGCCCACCAATATGGGCGGTTTGGGCTTTGGCTTCAAATGGAACATGGGCTGGATGAATGATATTCTCAAGTATTTTAGCACCGATCCCCTCTACCGGAAGTACTATCACAACAGCCTTTCATTTTCCATCATGTACGCCTTTTCCGAGAACTTCATCCTGCCCCTGTCCCATGATGAGGTGGTGCATGGCAAACGATCACTACTGGATAAAATGCCTGGCGACCTCTGGCAGAAATTTGCGAATCTCCGTCTGCTCCTGCTCTTCATGTGGATGCACCCCGGCAAAAAGTTGTTCTTTATGGGGGGAGAATTCGGACAATGGACAGAATGGTACTGTAAACAGAGCCTTGATTTTCATCTATTAGACGAACACCCACTCCATGCCCAGATGCTGATCTTTGTAGCTGAGCTGAATCGTTTTTATCGCGCCCATCCCAGCCTCTGGGAATTGGATTTCAGCTATGAAGGCTTCCAATGGTTAGACCTCGAAGATCGCCAGAATTCAATCATCTCCTTCGTTCGCTATGGCAAGGAGCGCACTGACCATCTGGTATGTCTGTTGAATTTTACGCCGCAGACCCATTATGACTACAAGCTGGGCCTGCCCACCGGTAACCGCTATGAGGCAATCTTCTGCTCGGACAGCGAAAGATTTGGCGGCAGCAACGCCGGCAATAATGAGAGTAATACCACAATCTACCAGCCTCTTGCCGAACCCTTTGCCCAGGCCCCTTTCCATACACGGATCACCGTGCCGCCGCTGGGCGGTCTTATTCTCAAACCCATTGTCTGATTTTCAAATTTTCTCATAAGGAGCACGCAATCATGACACCCCCCGCAGCCACCCAACGGCCTGGTGACAAGATGAAAAAGGCCATCTGTGCCTTTTCCGAACTTCTCAAAGAGCATCCCGAAATACAACGAGCAACCCTGTTGCATCAGGTAGAGATTAAATTTGATCTCTCACCCAAGGAGTGCGAATTTCTCGACACCCATCTGGCAGAGAACGAATGCCAGAAATGAGGGGAAGCGCCATTGAAGAATAACAGCACGCCAGACACTTCTTGCGACGATAGCTTCAACACCGCCCTGTTCTGGGACATCCTGCCAGGATCCCTTGACCTTGAAGCCCACGCCCCGCTCGCACATTTTTCCTTGTCGGATATACTTGCCTTTTTTGTAACGAAATATCAAAATAGAAGCAGCTTCACTGTCATCAAAAGCCTTGCCTATTTTGATGATGCCAACATGGAACCTGACCCTATGAGCCTTACGAATATGAGCTGGGAACACATAAAGGCAAATTTACGCCTCAAACTCCATGATACCGTCTGAAAAAAGGATAGAAAAATGGATACTTATCAACAACTCATCGCCACCATCGCCCTGACCATGGGTACGGCCTGGGCCGCCGGAATCAACCTGTATGCGACCATTGGTGTTCTTGGCTTTTTGGGAATCACTGGCAACATTGTCCTCCCAGAACAGTTGCAAATTTTGCAGAATCCCATGATTATTGGGGCCGCCGCACTCATGTACGCCGTGGAGTTTTTTGCCGATAAAACCCCGGGAGTTGATACCGGTTGGGATGCCATTCATTCGTTTATCCGCATTCCCGCTGGAGTCATGCTGGCCGCCGGGGCCGTGGGTGATGTCAATCCCGCCGTGGCCATTACTGCGGGCATCCTCGGTGGCGGTGTCTCAGCCACTTCCCATTTTCTCAAAGCTGGCTCCCGTGTCCTGATAAATACCTCGCCTGAGCCCTTCAGCAACTGGGCCGCCTCGATAATGGAAGATGTGGCCGTCTTCGCCGGTCTCTGGGCGGTTCTTTATCACCCACTCATTTTTCTCGGCCTTTTCTGCCTTTTTATCCTCTTCGCCATCTGGCTGCTGCCTAAGATCTGGCAAGGAATCAAGGCACTATTGATCCGTATGAAAGTTTGCTTCAAAAACTCACAAACACCAACACCGCCGCCACAACGAGACAGTGACAGCTTTTCACATCCAACAAACTCAACCAATAAAAACTAACATTATGGGACTAACATTATGGAACAAAGATTATTTCTGTTAAACATCCGTCTCCTCGATATTGAACCGATGATCTGGCGTCGTTTTGTTGTACCGGCTGACATTTCCCTGGATCGCCTGCATGATGTCATCCAGATTGTTATGGGCTGGAAAGATTGCCATCTCCATGAATTTACCATCGGGACAAAACGCTACACCGAAAACCCTGAATCCAAAGAAGATGGACTGGATGAAGGAAAATACCACCTTATGGATCTCTGCAAGAAAAACGGTCGCGCATTCAGTTATTCGTATGACTTTGGTGACGATTGGCAGCACGAACTGACCATTGTAGATAATGATTTTTACGATCCCGATCTCACAAGCGCCATGGAATGTATAGATGGAGACAGGGCCTGTCCACCCGAAGATGTTGGCAGCATCCCTGGATATTATACATTTTGTCAAGCCATCACCGACCCCAATCACGAAGAACATGAAGAATTCATGGAATGGTTTGCCGGTTTTCCCTGGTACGATAAGGAATACAAGAGCGAAGAGTTGAATATTGACAAGATCAATTATACACTCGCAATCTTCCAACGCTGGTCTCGTGACCGTTACCCGTTCAGAATGAGGAGATTATCCCTCTTGAAAAAGGGGTAAGGGACTCGGAAAATACTGATATACCGTCTTGCATCCCTGCTTCGGGCTATCTTTGGCTATGTCTCAATCACAAAATCCTCGACGAAACGAAATTATGCCTGCGGTTTCGGAGTCTTGCGGTGCTCGCTTACCTGTTCAAGCGACATAGCCAAATATAACCCAAATCAGGGCGCAATTCAGGTATATCAGTATTATCCGAGTCCCTAAAAGGATAAAATGGCCCCATAGAGCCTCTCCGAAAACTGTAAGAAACCAAACTTATTCCAGCTTGCATTCGAGTTGATACCGAAAAAGCAAGCGGATGGCGACGAATCAGTACAAGGAGTACGGTACCGAGCCATTCACAGTGTAGCCGACGAAGGTGCCGGCTTGAATGCGAAGGAGAATGAACCAGATGAAATACCCCTCGTACCTCGTGGCACATTCAGTTGGGCTTCGGCAACTTCCCCGTGTGACCGACAAATTGTAGGATTCCAATGTTCTTGCATATCTTTGAAATGCAGCTCGGCTCTGCCATCGCCCTTGATCTGCTTCTTGGTGATCCTCGCTGGTTTCCGCACCCTGTGCGGATGATGGGCTGGGTATGTGCCAGGCTGGAAGTGATTTTCCGCGAGATCTTTATGAACAAACGACTGGCTGGGATGGTCACAGTGCTGGCGGTTATCATCATCTGTCTTGGCGTGACCTTTTTCGTATTGTGGCTTGCCGGACTCTTCTCTCCCCTGCTGGCTGAAGGCATGGCAATTTTCTTGCTCTACACCTCCATTGCCGCCCACGACCTGATCCGTCACAGTAAAGCCGTTTTTGATGCTTTGCAAAAAGAAGACGAAACCGGACTGAGAGCGGCACGACAGGCCGTCTCCATGATTGTAGGCCGCGATACGGCGGAACTTGACCGGCCAGGAGTTATTCGAGCAACTGTGGAAACCGTGGCTGAAAACATGGTGGACGGGGTAGCATCTCCCCTGTTTTATGCGGTGCTGGGTGGCATCTGTGCCTCTTTCACCAATGCCAGTCCGATTATTATGGCAGCCTTAGGCGCCATAGGATATAAGGCCATCAACACCATGGACTCACTTTTCGGCTATAAAAATGAACAATACCTGGACTTTGGCTGGGCGGCAGCTCGACTCGATGATGGGGTCAACTTCCTTCCAGCCCGTCTCAGCGGTCTACTTTTGGTTCCGGCCGCCTTCTGTCTTGGAATTGATGGGAAAAATGCTTTTTTCACCTTTCTCTCTGACCGCCGGAACCACGCCAGCCCCAATTCCGCCCATTCAGAAGCGGCGGTGGCAGGAGCCCTGGGAGTGCAATTGGGGGGGACTTCCATCTATTTTGGCCAACCCGTGATCAAACCCACTATCGGACAAAAGAAACGGGAGCTTGTTGATACCGACATTCTCCTCACCAATCGCTTAATGCTGGCAGGTTCTGCCATTGTTGTCATTGTGCTCCTCTGTATCAGACGACTGATGATATAAATCCTAAATTCCCGAGTTATTGTAACGAGGAAGGAGGTTTGACCCCCAATTTG
>DYDK01000072.1 GCA_020717935.1 Desulfocapsa sp. | reverse complement strand
ATCGTGGCTAATTCATGTCAATTCCACCGAATTGATGAAAGTTAGATAAAAAAACGGGAAACTTCAGTTTCAAAAGAACAGATGTAAGTATAGGTAAAAAAGAATGTGTCTCTCTTTCAGTCGCATTCAAACTTATACCGTTGTCGATGGCGCTCTCCTTACCGTACTTTTTGTATTCTTTCGTCGCCATTCTCTTATCGTTTCTGTTTTATGCTGAAAGCAACTTAGAATAAGTGTAAAAAAAGGTGCTGTATTTATCAACCAACTACGCAAGGAGGAAGAATTATGACAGCAAGTATTCAATGGCATACGGAAATGGACGATGCTTTGTGTCAAGGGCAAAAGTCGGGTAAGCCCATTTTACTCGATTTTTTCAATCCAAACTGAATTGGCTGTCAACAGATGGATGCAGTTTCGTATCCTGAAAGCAAGGTTGTCAGCTTCATCGAAGAGCATTTCATCCCGTTGCGTGTAAACTCTGACCGTAAACCCCATGCGGAGAAGTTTAATATTAAATGGACCCCCACCTTGATAATCTTGAGTCCCGAAGCCCGGGAACATCATCGGACAGTGGGATTTTTCGGGCCTGATGAGTTGATTCCCTTGCTCCTGCTTGGTCTAGGTAAATATCATTTTGAAAATGATATGTTTGACATGGCATTAGGCTGTATGAAGCAAGTGGTTGAAGAATATGGCCAAAGCAGCAGTGCTCCTGAGGCTATTTTTCTCACTGGTGTTTGCAATTACAAGCAGTCGCACGACCCAAAGCCGCTGAAGGCTGCTTATGAAAAATTGAGCACTGCTTTTCCCGATAACGAATGGACCAAACGAGCTTATCCTTATAGGCTTCTCTAATTCCAATTCGCTTTCAAGTTGGTACAACGCTAATGTGTATTCCCTTATAAATAACGGCAGAAAGGCACGAGTTAGTCTCATCTTGAAAGCGAATTAGAATAAGGCATGATGCAATGGTCAGCCGGACTGTCTAACGAGTCATGGTTGACCAGTTCGCTTCCCTTTGCGGTATATAGGGGAGGATTATTCTGTTCGGGGCTCTAAATTCCATCCCCTGATTCCGGGTAGGTGCATGTCTCACCGCGGTAATTTTGAAAAACCAACGAGTCGCCTCGAGTTAAAATGTAGTCAGGGGTGAGCGGGATTTTTCCTTTTCCGCCTGGCCCATCAAGAGCAAATGTGGGAATTGCAAGTCCAGAGATATGGCCAATCAGGCTGCGCATGATGGCAATACCGGTGGCGGTCGAGGTCCGGAAGTGGTTGGTTCCGGCGGTGAGATCGGTTTGAAAAAGATAATAGGGTTTAACCCGAATCTCTAGGAGCTTGAGCAGCAGTTTGCGCATGATTTCTGGACTGTCGTTGACCCCTTTGAGGAGCACGGTCTGGCAGCCCAAGGGGATTCCGGCATTCGCAAGCATCATGCATGCCGCACTGGACTCGGGCGTAATTTCTGCCGGATGGTTGAAATGGGTGTTGATATACAGAGGGTGATATTTTTTCAAAATGGCGGTCAGTTCAGGGGTCACACGCATGGGTAGGGTGCAGGGAACGCGGGTGCCAATGCGGATCACCTTTACCGAGGGAATTGCTCGCAGCCTGGACAGGATGGATTCGATTTGAGAGTCGGGTAGAAGCAGTGGATCGCCGCCGGAAAGGAGTACCTCGCGAACCTGTGGATGCTGACGGATATATTCAAGTCCCGCGTTAATGGTCTGCGAGGTGATGGCCATTTTGTCGGTGCCCACCTTCCGTTTGCGGGTACAAAAACGGCAGTACATGGCACACTGATTAGAAATCAAAAACAAAACTCGGTCGGGATATTTGTGGACCAGGTTGGGCACTGGACTTAAATTTTCTTCATCCAAGGGGTCTTCTATGCACACCGGATCATTCAGTTCTGCCTCGACCGGAACAGCCTGTTTCCACAAAGCATCGCCTGCATTCTGAATTAATTGCAGATAATAGGAGTTAATCCTCATTGGATATGTTGCTATTATCGTATCAATTGAGGTATGCTGAGTATTAAAATAGGCATTGAGGGCAGCCGAGCTGTTTATCGAATCCTTGAGTATGTCTTGCCATGTTTTCATAGGATAATATTATGGGATATCATTGTTGAAATGTCAATTTCTCAAGAGGCCCGTTCATGTTATTTTTTTATTTCTTTCTATTTTCGATTTCTTATTAAGCCATGACTGTTGATCAAGAGCACAAACAACAGGCCTTGCAAAAGGCGAAAACACTGATTGCCGAAGGCGAAAAACAGCGGCTCAACATGCGGATGATGCGGCAAATAGAAGGGTTTGCACAGGGCGACAGCAGTGTCCTGTCGCATGATGAGTTTGTCAGCAATGTGTCACAAGTGATCCATGAAGCCGCTCATATTGGAGATCACGGACGAGCCGAAATGCTGGTGCAACAGCTTGAAAGCTATGCCTGTGGCGAAGATATTTCCCTTCGTGAGCGGGCGGTCATGGCTCTTTCCTTTTGTTCTGGTCTTCTCTCCCCCGATGAAGACTATGCCTTGCTGGTGCAGGTGAGCATGGCCATGGCCCACTGGTTGGAGGTGGAAAAAACTTATGTGCCCTCGTGTGACACGGTTTGCCGTCAATTACAACGAAATGGCCTCCGAATGTTGAACGAAGGCCATTGGCAACACTTTGAACCCCTTCAGGACATCTTGTTTCGGATTTATTCGGGTGTGTTAGAGAAAGGAAATATTATTCGGGGTTTGGCTTCTAGAACTCTTGATGGACTGGCTATTTCTCATATTTTGGAGGAGTTAGTCTTGGTCTGTCAACATGGCCAGGGGGGGCGGCAACCCTTGGCCGAGAAAATATTGGCCCATTTTGGTTGTCGTGCCATCACCTTCCTTCTTGATAAGCTTCTGGTGTCGCAGCAGAAAAATGATCGTATCTATTTCCTTAAATTAATTCAAAAAACAGGGGAGTTGCCCGTGCCAGTGCTGAAGGAGTATCTCAATAAAGATCTGCCTTGGTACGGATTTCGTAATATCGTGGCACTGATAATGGTTTGGGGCGATGTGTCTCATATCCCGCTGGTGCTTCCCCTTCTCAAGCATAGGGACATGCGTGTCCAGCAGCAGGTGATTGATTGCCTTGATAATATTTCTGGTGATGAAAAGAAGAAGTATTTATTGGCGGCTTTACCAGTGGTGCATGATGAAATAAAGGTCCGGATTATTGCCAAAATTGGACAACTTGGATGCACTGCCGAATGCATGGATATATTGCTTGATCTTCTGTCAGAAAGGGATTCGTTTGCCCCTCATGTTCACGATGAGCTACTGTCCCAACTGTGCATGGTTCTTCTTTTGACCCCTCAGCGACGAACTGTGACCCTTTTACGACAAGTCCTTGATGAGCGGGTTGCACAAAGAAAAGCAGGAAATGACTCAATATCCGATATTGTTCAACAGACCTTGCAGAGCCTTGAATCACAGTTACAACCGGTTCAACAGCCAGCCGCACCACAAGATGTTGAGGAGCAGATACAAGTTTCTTTTGCTTCTGATCCTCATGCTGAACAAGTGGCTCGGCTGAATCTACGAGATCTGGAGAGCAAGATTGAGAAGTTGCTCCAGATGAAAAAGATTGGTGAGGCGACACAATTCATTGCTGAACGAGCGATTACGGCGGCAAAAAACAATGATTTTGTGACGGCTGAGATTCTGCGAGATCGGATATTCGCTATCGACCCTAATGCCTTACTGGAGGTTATTCGGGTGAGTGAGCTGATTGCAAATGAAAAAAAGAGCACCATCAATAGTCACGATCTTAGTCTTTGGAGTGAACTCCATGATGTCCTGGACTCAGATGCCTTCAGCGCCTTGTATCATTGTCAGCGTTCCTTGAGATATCAGCAAGGGGATGTGATCATTCAGCAAGGGGCAGCGAAAGCGATTCTCTATTTTATCAACGAAGGGCAGGTGAATTTGAGCTATCAGCAAGGTCAGAAAACAATATCCCTTAACAACCTGAATCCAGGTGATATTGTTGGAGTCGCTTCTTTTTTTGATGCCTCGGTATGGACAGAATCCTTAACCGCCATTACGGCAGTGCAGATGCGGATACTTGAACGACAAACATTTCAACAATTATTGCCGCAATACCCTGGGCTTGAATCTCAACTGACTGATTTTTGTCGCAGGTTCGATAATGTTCCTGATTTGTTACGCATATCTGGACAAAGTCGTCGTGAGAATAAACGAGATCATGCAGAACAAGTCGTGGCCTGCAATCTCCTTGATGAGCACGGACAAGCTACGCCACAGAAGTTTAGAGGACACCTGGAAAATATTTCCCATGGGGGTCTTGCTTTTTTGATTCGACTTTCGAAGAAAGAAAATGCCCAGTTGTTTTTGGGAAGATATCTTGAGCTTTCTCTTCAGGGAGGAAATCATAATCTTATAAAGACGAAAGGACTCGTTGTTGGGGTTTCGTTACAAAATGTTTTCAATAGTGATTACCTTATGCATATGCGATTTGATAAGCCGATGAATAAAGAGGACATTAAAAGCATAATACAGCAGGGGGCGCAGGGAGTGTAGGGCGTGCGGGAGTTGATAATTTGCCATTTTGTATCCCTTCTTTGGGTCATTTTTGATGGTCTCGCAAAAAGTCCCCGAATGGGCTTTTTCTCAAATTTCACCCCTGTAATTTCAATATGTTACAGGGGCACTTTTGGGCTTTTTCGACTTTTTGCGAGACCATCATTTTTGACTGTGCCAAAATCACAGATAAGTGGGCTTGAGAGACTCCGGACTCTGTGTCAAAACACAATTTGTTTGTGGGTTCGGAGTTTAGAGTATTGATGTGCTCGCTATTTGCTCAATTGGCATAACCAAATATGGCTCAAATTTAGGTGCAATTTCGGTAAATGAGTAATTTCTGATTTCACTGCGCATTCAAACCGGCACCTTCGTCGGCTGCGCTGCATGGCTCCTCACTGTACTCCTTGTACTGCTTCGTCGTCATGCGCTTGCTTTCTCTTCTCGGTGTCAACGAGAATGCAAACGAGAATGAACCCCTAAGGGACTCGGAAAAAACTTGTCGACATCATTGATGAACCCTTCCCTCACCATCAGCAATCTGAGTATCTCACCACCCTTGGCCTTGGCCCCCATGGTGGGTCTGTCCCATTCCGCACTGCGAACCCTGACCATTGAGCTGGGGGGGGTTGGCCTGCTCTTTACCGAGATGTTATCGGTGGGGAGATTGCCGCAGGAGAACGCCTTGGTCTCTCCTTTTTTGTTTCGCTCTCCCCTGGAAACCCCCCTTTTTTATCAGCTTTTTGTCAGTCCTGGCCATGACATTATTCCGGCAGTGGAACGGTTGCATCAACTTGAGGCCCAGGGCATTGATCTGAATCTTGGATGTCCGGCTCCCAATGTGCGTAAACAGGGGGCCGGTTGCGCTTTAACCAGTAATTCCGAGCAGGTACGGCAGACGATAATGAGGCTCCGGCGAGCCACTACTCTTCCTTTGAGCGCCAAGATTCGTCTGGGTGTCGATTTAAATGAATGTCGTCTGCTTGAGTTCTGCCGGATGCTGGAAGGGGAGGGGGTGGATCTGCTTTCGGTGCATGGACGATTGCATGGGGAAAAATTTTGTCGTCGGCCTCGTTGGGACTGGATTGGCAAAGTGAAGTCAGCCCTCACCATTCCAGTGCTGGCCAATGGCGGAATTTTTAGTGTGAACGATGCCAGAAAATGCCTGGAACAGTCCGGTGCCGATGGACTGATGCTGGGCCGCGGTGCGGTCTGTCGCCCCTGGCTCTTTGCCGATATTGCCCGGGAGATTTACGGCATGCCCTGTGTGCCGTCGAGTTTAAGTTTTGCGGATATTTATTCTCGCTTTGTTTCCTTGCTGGAGCGATTTCGCCCTGAACGCCGGCTGGGACGATTGAAACAGTTTACCCATTATTACGGACAAAATTTCTCGTTTGGCCATCATCTGGCTATTGCTGTGCAGAGCAGTCTTTCGATGGAACAGGCGATGGAGCGGGCTCAGAGTTTTTTTGAGAAAAGAGTTCAGCCACTTTGAGTCCGCATCGCTTTGATCCACATGAACCGCCGCCAATGCCGGTCTTTTCTGCCACTTCCGCAAAACTGCTGGCCCCCTGGTCGATGGCCTCAATAATTCGGTACAATCGAATCCCTTTACAGATGCATCCTGGACGCAGGCGGGCCAGGATTTCTTCTTCAGTGGTCATTTTTTGCAAGCTCCTCTTCTGTGCGTTCTGCTTCGTGATGAAAATGACGATAAATGGCCTTCGCTAATTCTGGCCCGATTCCGGCAACTTTTCCCAATTGCTCCTTCGTTGCCTGCTTGATTTTTCCCAAGCTCCCCAAGCCCTTGAGTAAGGCTTGCTTCTTTTGCGAGCCAATGCCGCCAATGGTGTCTAATTCAGAGCTTAACGAAGCTCTGTTGCGCCGGTGGCGATGGAAACTCACCCCGAAGCGATGAGACTCATCGCGAATTCGCATCAGATAGAGCAGCACTGGATTGTGAGCGGGCAGGATAATGGGGTTCTTGCGTCCAGGTGTGTACAACTTTTCTCCTTCCCCCTGTCTTTCCTTGGCAATGCTGATCCACTCCATATGCTGAAGGATCTTCATTTCCGCCTTCGTTTCCAATTCCTTCACCACCCGCATGGCCACCCCTAACTGACCTCGACCACCGTCCACCATCAGCAGGTCAGGAAGATCATTGTCAGCAAGTCCCCGTTGTATTCGTCGTTCCAGAACTTCGCCCATCATTGCGTAATCATCAGGGCCATCAACGGTGGTAATGGTGTAATGCCGGTATTTATGCGGTGCGGGTTCCCCCTGTTGAAAACAGACAAGGGAGCCCACGGCTTGCTGACCGGAGGTATTGGAAATATCAACGCATTCGATACTCTCAGGAGAGTGATTCAATCGTAACGCATCCGTCATTGCCGCTGCCAGGGTCTGCCATGATTGTTTTTTATGTTCGCGGTCGGCAAAAAGCTGTTGGGCATTGGCATTGGCCATAGCAACAAGGTGTGTCTTATCCCCGCGTTGTGGGATGATAAGGCGCACCGCCTCGCCGCTCAGTTCACTCAATCGTTCCGCAAGCAGTTCTTTTTCCTCTGGTGCACAGGGCAGGAGGATTTCCCAGGGCAGGGAATCGCCCACATTGTAGTACTGGAGCAGTGCCTGGGAAAGGATACTTGCATCATCTCCTATGGGGTCAGCAAGGAAGAAGCTGCGATTGCCGCTGATGATGCCGTTTCTGACCAGAAGAAGAGAGAGGGCCAGAGAGGCATCTTTTCTGGCCAGACCAAAAACATCCTGGTCTTTGGCGTTGTTTGTCACAACGATCTGTTTTTCAAGAGTTTTTGTCAATGCCTGAATCTGATCACGAATGATAGCCGCCTGTTCAAACGCAAGATCAGCAGCGGCTCCATTCATCTTTGTCGTCATGGCGGCGATCAACTCACGGTTGCGGCCTTCAAGCAAGAGAATGACCTGCTGAACCATCTTCTGATATCGTTCGCGATCGGCAGATTGATTCAACCCCATGCATGGAGCCAGGCAATGGTGCATCTGTCCGTTAAGGCAAGGGCGGGTTCGGTTTGGCAGGCGAGGCGTCTTGCAGCGTCGCAGGGGAAAGAGGGTAGCAATCAGTTTTAAACTTGCCCACATGGCCGATGAAGAAACAAAGGGGCCAAAATAGCGGGCACCGTCTTTTTTGCGTCGTCTGGTCATCATTACCCGTGGCCATTCTTCTTGAACCGTGACTTTTATCAGCGGATAATTTTTGTCATCGCGAAGAATAATGTTATATTTCGGGTGGTGTTGCTTGATCAGCGAGGCTTCAAGGATCAGGGCTTCTTTCTCGGTACGGGTGAGCAGGGTGTCAATGGTGTGAACATGGGAGAGCATAACCGCCGTTTTCCCCTGAGCCGCTTCTTCTACCCGAGCGTAGGAGGCCAGCCGATTTCGAAGATCTTTCGCCTTACCGACATAAAGGATACTGGCTTTTTTGTCGAGCATGAGATAAACCCCGGGAGAGTGGGGGATTGAATCAAGAATATTAACGGGAAACATAAGAACAGACCTCGTAAACAACATGCCAAAAGCGTCATTTTTTTTGGACATTTGTTATTGGCTCTTCGCCGACCTCAACGACTATCCATTTTCCGGCTGGAGTGCGTGCTCCGAGATTTGTCAATTTGCGACAAAGCAGC
>DYDK01000071.1 GCA_020717935.1 Desulfocapsa sp. | reverse complement strand
TACGATTGCGGTTTTGTTCAATCGCCGCAACCAAATCTAACCTAAATCTGAGCGCAATCATGTCCAAGTTATTTGTGGACAGGCCCTAAGCACAGACTCCGAGGCATGCGAAACAAACCTTATCAGTCATCCCATTCTTATTGCAAGAATACAACCTTGAACATCACGAAGTTTTTGAGTAAAAAGACCATGTTACAAGAAGCACAACAGGTAATCGATCACGCTTTTATGCGCATGGCCCTGGAACACGCCCGGCGAGCAGTGAAGATGCAGGAGGTACCCGTCGGTGCGGTGCTGGTACAGGGCGAAATTCTGCTGACAGCAGCCACCAATCGACCCATCACGATGAGCGACCCCACGGCTCATGCCGAGATCCTGGCTATTCGTGAGGCCGCTCGCATCATCGGCAATTACCGCCTGCCGAAAACGACCCTCTATGTCACCCTGGAACCCTGTATCATGTGCATGGGGGCAATTCTCCATGCCCGCATCCAACGACTGGTTTTTGGTGCCCTGGACCCCAAGACCGGAGCGGCTCAATCCCGTTATACCATCGGCACCGACAATCTCCTCAATCATCATTTAGAAATCACAGGTGGAATTCTGGGAAAAGAATGTTCCCGACTCCTGACAGACTTTTTCAAGGAACGACGAAGAGGAAGAAATGAGGGAGCAATATGACAATAAGACACTATTTTTACACTCACCAACGACTTTTTAGTTGCGAAAATTGAGTTCACCGTTTACATATATCAACCCTCATGTTAACATGATGCATCGTAGAATGTGAAAAGTAGCTCTGTCGATAAACAACAGAATATTACTCTAAGTTTACTATGGAGAGGTGACCGAGTGGTTTAAGGTGCACGCCTGGAACGCGTGTGTACGCAAGTACCGTGAGTTCGAATCTCACCTTCTCCGCCATGTGCAAAAACAGGCCAGCAACTTCAATAGGTTGCTGGCCTTCTGTTTTTCACTCCCGTATATTCCTGGAAGGCCGGTTCAGGGAACATATTTTTCCAGAAAAAGAGGATAAACGGGGGTCACGAGAAAAGAGCTTGCTATTTCCACTGATAATGGGTATAAAATTTTTTTTTTCATGTATGCATATGTTTAATTTTTTTTGTAAAAATTTGGCGGATTGGGATATACACATTCAATCAACTGTATGTTATCAGTCATCACTGATAGATGTGAAGTATAGAGAAGGAGAAAATAATGGCTAAAATATGTCAAATTTGTGGAAAAGGGCCGGTTACCGGAAATAATGTTTCCCACGCGAATAACAAAACTCGTCGTCGCTGGTTGCCAAATCTGAAGAAGGTTCACATGGTCTCCGCTGGCGGAAATGCGGTACGAGCCAGAGTCTGTACCCGATGTATTCGTTCAGGGGCGGTTGTCAAACCCCTCGCTTAATGCCTCTGACAGATGCTTCAAGGCTTTTTCAAAAATTATGAAAAAAGGCGAATGGATTGTTCCATCTCGCCTTTTTGTGTTTTAATCGTTACAATCTCTTCATAAGAGTGGAGGCACATACAAATGGTTGAGGACCAAGAACACTATCTCTCTTTTCAGGAGGCCTCTCAACTCGTGGCGGCAATCCAGGAGGAAGAAAATGTCCATCAGCAAAACCGGCGCATCCTGACAGTCTATAATCATGATGAACGAGAGCTCTGCTGGTTTGATTTTGAAGAACTTATTCAGACAATTGGCCCAGGGCCGAAGGAAGAGCAACAGGCAGCGGTACAAAATTATATCCTGCACCATATTCCGGTGTGGGCTGTAGAGATTTAGACCATCGGGAGACGAGACAAGGCTCTTTTATATCCTTCTCACATACTGCCCCTTTAATCCACTTTCAAAAAAAGCTATTAATGTAGTTGTTGAAAATCCACCACTCATTTAAAAATCACCTCAATTTAGTGTGCTGATCCCCAATTTTCAGCATAAAACAATCACAATAATGAAAGGAGGACGCCATGTTTTCTGTACCTCAACGATGGGTGAATGGATTTCGTATGGTCAATGGAGGAGTGCTCGTGCTTTTGTGTTCCTTTTTCCTTCTCACCTCTGCCTGTAACTCTGAAAAGGGAGCGACCAGTGCGAAAATTCAGGGAAGCAGTCAGATACTGAAAGGCAAGCTACAAGATATTTCCCTCACAGAAGGCACTATGGTGATCGCCCCGCCCAAAGGACAGGTGATGACCTTGAAATTTTCCCCGCAAACTCCAGTGAAAGGCGGGGCACTGAAAGATGTTCGCAAATATGATCCGGTACAGGTCATTTATACCATCAATGGCGAGCAAAACAATGCCCACTCCATTGAAATACTGCCCCAAGGCTCTTGTGGTGGCTGATGATTAAATCAATGGGTACCTTGAAAGATGGTCTCTTCGTCCAAACTCTGCGGTATGCTCAAATTTTTATCATCGGAATATCAACTATATTCCAGCGATAATTTTTTTCGCGGGCCTTGATTTTGAACCAAAATCCTCATTTTTCAAGCCCCCCCCAGATAGTGGTTAACTCATACAATACAAACGAAAAAACGGCCTGTTGGTTAAACTAACAGGCCGTTTTTTCGTTTGTATCCCGTTTCGTTTCTCTTCAACAAGTGGTGGAGAAACTACTCTTTTTCATTATCGGTTATAAAATCCCCTGTGGCATATCAGGGACCTCGGCCCCGCCCAGACAATACCCGCCGTCCATGCGCAGGACGCTGCCAGTCATAAAATCAGCATCTCGTATCAGAAAAAGCACGGCGTTCGCCACTTCTTCAGGAGTTCCCGTGCGTTGTAAAAGGGTATGATTTCGCAATGCCTGTTTTTCCTCGTGTGTCATCGCTGCCCATCCTCGTGTTCCTTCCCCATGTCGCCCTTGAATCAAACCCAGCATCAACTCATTCACACGAATGCTGGGAGCGGCCTCTCGGGCCCAGATTTCCGTAAAAGAAGCAATGGCACGGTTAGCCGCGCTGTAAGCATCATTAAATAAAAAGGAGGCCGGGCCGCTTCTACCGGTTATGGCGGCAATGGAGGAGATATTGACAATGGCCCCTGTTCCTGATTGTTGCATCAAGGGAAGACAGTGATGAAACAATAGCCACTTGGCCGTGATGGTGGTGTCAATCTCCAGCTTCCATTGTTCATGATTATGCTTATGGTCGTAAGAGCCATGAACGATCGGCATGCCGCCTCGCTCGATGTTATTGATCACAATATGAAGGGCTCCGAATCGTTGCTCAATCTCCGCTATCATAGCCCGTACCTGCTCCCGCTGACGCAGATCCACAGAGAGACTCAAATACTGAAACCCTGATTCGCTCAATTCCTGCTCCATCTCCTCAATGGATTCGGGCCAATCAAAGACGGGGAGTATCAATTGAACCCCTTCTCTGGCCAGCTTACGGGCAATAGCCCGACCAACGGGTCGTGATGCCCCGGGAATCAGGGCGGTTTTACCGGAGAGTTGCATGAAAACACCGTATTGATGATTTTGAAATAAGTTTGAGAAAAATTCTTCCCTTGTATTTCAGTCCGCAGGATATAGAATAGATTTCTTTTGTTGCTGCTATCAATGGGAAACCGTCATTCAGGCAAGTGAAGAAATCGGAAACAACTCATTCGTTGAAATGCGGCATGAACGAGTTTGCATGATAACTAACTTCCATACACCTATTCTGCAAGGGCTAATTATGAAATGGATCACAAGGCTGTTTTTTTCACCTCTCTTTGTACTTTTTACTGTGAGTTTAGGACTTACTCAGGAGGCCACTCCAGAACTCTCCCCAAAGATAGCCCCTGTTCTCAACCAGGAACAACCATGCAACTCCACTCTCTGGCCCCATGAAAAGAGCGAGCTTTCACCGGATCCGGCTCTCATTTTTGGTCGTCTTGATAACGGTTTTCGCTTCATTTTGCTCAAAAATCAGGAACCCAAAGGGCGGGTGGCGATGTTTCTCAATGTGCAGACCGGATCTCTGTATGAAACTGACCAGCAGCAAGGCCTGGCCCATTTTTTGGAACACATGGTTTTTAATGGCACCACCCATTTTCCGCCCGGAGCCTTGATTGACTATTTTCAGTCCATTGGCATGAGCTATGGCGGTGACACCAATGCCCATACCAGCTTTGACGAAACCGTTTATCATCTCCTGTTACCCGGGGCCAGCCAGGACGAACTGAGCAAGGGCTTGCTGGTGATGGCTGATTATGCCCGTGGGGCTTTGTTATTATCCTCTGAAATCGAGCGGGAGCGCGGGGTTATTCTTTCGGAAAAACGAGCGCGAGACTCGGTTGAGTATCGGACACATGTGGCGGAGATGGCCTTTACCATGCGGGGTAGCCGAATCCCGGAACGAATGCCCATTGGCATACCTGACACCTTAAACAAGGCCGATCACAAAGAGATAAAAGCCTTTTATGATGCCTGGTACCGACCGGAAAAGATGATTCTGGTGATGGTCGGCGACTTTGATCCGGCCCAGGTGAAACCTCTGATACACGATCAATTCAAAGGCTTGCAGGGGACAGGTACCATGCCAGACTGTCCGCAGTGGGGACAGGTGAATCACACAGGGCCGGATTTTTTGTATCATCATGAACCAGAAATGGGCTTTACAGAACTCACCTTAGAAACCGTGTGGAATGAGTCAGAAAAGAATGACTCTCTGGCCCTGCAACGGCAAATAGTCCATACCACCGCAGCCAATCGCCTTATTCAGTATCGGCTGGAACAGCTTTTAGAAAAAAAGGAGACCCCGTTTACAGCTGGCACGGCTTATAGCGGTGTATTTTCAGGCCGGATTGGCTACGGGGCGTTAAGCGTCACAACCGATGCTGACAAATGGCAACCGGCGTTGAACGAGATTGATCAGATACTGCGACAGGCATTGGCACAGGGCTTTAGCCAGCAGGAGCTACAACGGATACAAAAGGAACTCCTCTCCGAGCTTGATGCGGCAGTGCTTACCGCAGGTACCCGTGATAGTCAGAAGCTGGCTGCCAACCTTATCCGCAATCTCAATGACAACAAGGTGTTGCTCTCTCCGCAGCAGGAAAAAGAAGTACTTTCGCCCCTGGTTACAGCCATGACCTCCCAGGACTTGCAATCCGCCTTGCAGATGATTTGGCAGCATCCAGCACGGTTGGTTATCGTTGCAGGGAATGCCACTCTTTCTGGCGATGATCCCCGCTTACAGATCAAGAAGGCCTATGACGAGGCCACCAGCCGCAAGCTCTCTCTCTCACAGGCGAGCACCACGGATTTGACCTTTCCCTATCTACACCTTGCGGCTGATCCCCGTCCTCCGCAGGAGCAGTCGTTGCCTGCAATTCAGGCACATCGACTCACTCTGGCCAACGGGATTATTGTCAACTTGAAGCCCACCACATTTCAGAACAATGAAGTCCAGGTTACAGCCAATTTTGGCACGGGAAAACAGGGGGAACCGCATCCAGGGCTGGCTATACTGGCGGAACAGGTGATTGAAAACTCCGGCACCGGCCAGTTCACCCGCTCCGAACTTGACAGAATAGTAGCTGGCAGTACGGTAAAACTTACATTCAAGATGGGTGAGGAAAGTTGTATTTTACGAGGTTCTGCAATCACCAGTGATCTTGAGTTGCTCTTTCAACTCCTGCAGGCCCGTCTTATAGATTTTACCGTGCGGGACGAAGCATACAGCAAGGCCATGCAGGGATTTGCAAATATGTATAAACAGATGGAACAAGATGTGTCAGGGGTGATGAAGTTGTCAGGCGAGTCCTTTCTGGCAGGCGGCAATCCCACATTTGGCCTACCCTCCTGGAAAGAATTCTCTTCTTTGCAGGCCGAACAGATTCGTGTCTGGCTGCAACCGGCGTTTACAGTTGAGGGGCTTGAAGTCACCGTCGTTGGCGATTTTGATCTCAAGCACATGCGTGAACTGGTCACCACGACCCTGGCCCCGCTGGGCCAACGCAATCAAGCTGTACCGAAGAGCAAGCCCATTCATTTTCCGGCTGGTAAAACCCTGCGCCTGACTGCCCCCTCATCCATTGACAAGGCAATGCTGGTAGTTGCCTGGCCCACTGCTGATTTTTGGGATATAGACCGAACCCGCCGCTTGTATCTGTTGACCGAAGTCTTTGCCGATCGTTTGCGGAAAGTCATTCGCGAGCAATTAGGGGCCACCTATTCCCCCGAAGTTTCCAATCATCCGAGCCGGATTTACGCCGACTATGGCATCTTGCGGGCCCAGTTAATTGTTGCTCCAGATCAAATTGACACCCTGGCCAAGGCCGTGATGCAGGTGGCTAATGAATTGAGAGAGACAGGAATCAGCAGTGAAGAGTTGGAACGGGCCAAGGCCCCCATGCTCACTTCGCTCAAAGACTTGGTGCGGACAAACGGCTACTGGTTGAACTCGGTGCTGTCCCTGTCTTCACGACATCCGCAGCAGCTTCAGTGGCCAGCCACAATACTTTCAGGATTTAATGAAGTAAGAACGGAACACTTGTCAGCCCTGGCCACCGAATATCTTCATCCGAGCAAGGCCGCTCAGATACTGATCGTTCCCGAGAAAAAACTATAACCTATAGAGCCTCTTGCAAAATGAAGATTTTCGCTCAAGATCGAGGCATGCGAAAAATTTTACCGCAGGCATATAGTTGATATTCCGAGGATAAAATTTTGAGCATAACGAACAGATTGGGCGAAAAGATCATTTTGCAAGAGGCTCTATATTCTGCAATCGATTGGCATTCGGCTAGCCGATTAACCAGAAGGCAATGTTTTCAGCATGTTTAAGGGTGCGATCAGAGACTCCGCCCAAGAGCCCCTTGGCTGTCCCGTCACCCCGCCGGCCAAAGACAATGGTTCCACATTGATAGAGATGGGCCTGACGAATAATACTGTGCGCCGCTTCTATATCCGTCGTTTCCGGCAAAGGAATAATATTCGACGAAGGAATTCCAGCCTCCAGCAGAAGTTGCGTCGGACCGTGGAAAATATGATCGTCATTGCTTAAATAACGATCACACCAGTCTTTCTCCCAGAGGTGATAAAACGATGAGGGAACCGGACCGATCTTTTTTCCCAAAAGTTGATGACAATGAAAAAGATGCAGCTGAATGTCTCCTCGCCCTTCCATGATATGGGCCAGATGATCAATGGCAAGCAGAGAAGGCAAAGAGCCGTCAACCGGCACTAAAAAATTTTGATTTTGGACTTCACCGTCAAGAATCCAGAGGGGAATTTCATGGCATTTTTTGAGCAAGGCGGCCGAGACCGACCCTAAAAGCATCTCGCTGAGGGCGCCCATCCCCCTGCGTCCAACCAGAATGCTGTCCACCTGGAGTCGTTCAGACTGGCGCTGAATGGTGACAGCAATATCCTGTCCCGATGCCTCTATCGAATCATGAATGCGTTCAGGAGCAATACGCAGGCGAATGAGCTTGTCAATCGCCTGCTGGAGATAGCGTTTGGCTATCTGTCTTTTTCTGCCGATGCCCGGCGTATCAGGGAGCAGAGAGTTCCGGCTGTCAACGGCCGCCGGAACGACGCTGTCACCCCCACTGACACAGGTCATAAGATGAAAATGGATCTCCGGCTGTTCAGCAAAGAGCAAGGCGACATACTCCAGTGATTGACTGGAAGAGATGGAGCCATCAACTGCAAGGAGGATGAGTTTTTTCATGGGCAGCCACAAAGGAAGAAAATTGACAGGCGGGAACCATATATGTTCATATTATGGTTTTGTTCTGGCAAATGTCAACAGAAATGGGATTGACAAAGGGGATGATAAAAATCATCTCTTCTTGTATATGAGAGACAGAATTGTCGCTGATTTTTTTTTACAATGAAGGGAAAATGAAATGGAAAAAGAAAGAAGGGTCAATCTGCGGGTCCCCGTTTTCACGGATGTTATCTTGAGGCCAGAGAGCTTCGATTGCGTTGTTGTTGCGGACCTTGTCAATCAGTATCAGTGGGATGTTGGTACAGGGAGGGCAGGTTCTGCCATTAGGGTCAGAGTGTGTTGCGGAGATACAAGTTACCGGGAATCACAGTCGCCTTGTCATTGGCGAAATACAGGGCAAAGTGATCAGAGTGGACGCGCAGGGGGCTGCCATTCGTTTTACTTCCCGTCTGGAATGGTTTGTCCTCTTTACCATTTACGCCCCTTATTGCCGACAGGCCATGGATAAGGTTGAGGTAATATTACTAACTGAAGTTTCCCATAAAAGCACTACGCCGCCATCTTCAGCAACATGGTTATAATAGAATTTACCATGGATTTGCGTGGAGCAGGGCATAACCCAGAAAAATTA
>DYDK01000070.1 GCA_020717935.1 Desulfocapsa sp. | reverse complement strand
AATGAAACAGAGGGTTCCAAGGCTATTGCTTATCCATGATTGACGAGGTCTGGAGTATTACCGAGATCGTTTCATTGATACCGTTCAGCAGATACGCATAACCGGGAAGGAACCGATGATTCTGATGCAGGTGCCTCTCTTTAATTCTGTTTCTGCCTGTACATGGGAACCGTGGTTAAAAAAAATATTCTCGCAGGAAAGGGAATGTGCTTATGACCAGCAGTTTATTGAGAAGTGGCAAGGACAAAGTCTTTCATTTATCAATGAAGTAAAGGATGTTCAGCACATTGCCGTTTATGATCCATTTTTATACATGAAAGAACCATTGCATAATAACATCAATATGTATAAAGACATTGACCACTTAAACGAATACGGATGTCAGTTTCTCATCCCTTCTTTTTCAGACGCTATGGATTCGTTTATGGCTGATAGAAAGAAAAAGATCAGGCCGCCCGGCCAACTTGAAAAGTGATTTCACTTGTTTGTTGAACTCCTTAAAGGCAATGAGATTTTCTTCAAGAATAGCTTATAGCTTCTCCCTGTGAGTGAGTGTCTGTGTTTTCTTGACTGTACGAGACTCCTATGAAGGGGTATTCCCTTGGAAACAAAACTTTTTGAACATCTATGATTTTTTCTTCCATCCCCTTTCTTTTTTTCTTTCTGCCCAGTGCGCTCCTCCTCGTATTTTCTTCCCCCCGTCGCTGGCAATCGTTTGCCCTCCTCGTTGCCAGTCTGATTTTTTATTTTTGGGGAGAAGGGACATACGAACTGGTGCTGCTTCTTTCAGTCCTGGTCAATTTTCTTTATGGGCGACTGCTTGCTGCCAGGAACGGTCTTCGTCCTGCACGGTACTTCCTGCTCGGCGGTGTTTTTCTCAATATCGCTCTCCTCGCGGGATTCAAGTATGTCCACTTCTTTGCGGGATCTCTCAATCCTGCGCTCGTATTTTTTCATCTTCCACAACTGGCGATGGTGCCCATTCATGTTCCCCTTGGCATCTCTTTTTTCACCTTCCAAGCCATCGCGTACTTGATTGACATCTTTCGTCAGCAGACTCGACCGGCTGCAAACATCCTTGATTTTGCCCTTTATCTCTCTTTTTTCCCGGTGAGTCTGGCCGGGCCGATTCTCCGGTATCCACAATTCATCAAAGAACTCTCAGCCCGTCAGAGCAGTTTTCGTGCCTTTTCTGAGGGCTGCCAGCGATTTATCATGGGTCTTGCCAAAAAAGTGCTGCTGGCCAATCCCATGGCTCTGTTGGCTGATCAGATCTTTGCCCTGCCGGTCACGAATCTCTCGCCCACCCTGGCCTGGCTGGGCGCTCTCTGTTACACCCTGCAAATTTATTATGATTTTTCCGGCTATTCTGATATGGCTATTGGAATCGCCAGACTCTTTGGTATTCAGATCCCAGAAAACTTTAACTATCCGTATATTGCCAGATCCATTCGGGAGTTCTGGCGACGATGGCATATCTCCCTGTCAAGTTGGCTGCGCGATTACCTCTACATCCCGCTGGGGGGCAGCAGGAAAGGCACAGCCAGGACCCTGATGAATCTTCTGGCGACCTTTTTTCTTTGTGGCCTCTGGCACGGAGCAAGCTGGAACTTTATCCTGTGGGGTTTGTATCATGGCCTTTTCCTCATTCTGGAACGATCTCCTTTCGAGCAATGGCGAACAAAGGTCTGGCCATTTTTGCAACAGTTCCAGACCCTGCTGATCGTCATGGTTGGCTGGGTTCTCTTTCGCAGCGCAACTATCACCGAGGCCTGGAATTTTCTGGCTGTGATGGCGGGAGTTGGCCCCCTGTCCAGCGGTTCGGTCTTATCTGCCCAGTTTCTCGATAAAAAGGCCCTCGTGGAGATAAGCTGTGCCCTGATCTTCTCCATGCCCCTGCTGCCGGCCCTGCAACAATGGTGTGGAGCGATACCGGCAAAAAAAGGACGATTTTACGCCAGCCTGGATGTTGCCATTCAGGCTGGCCGTTTGATCGTACTGGGGGCCTTGTTTTATTTTGCTGTTATCAGCTTGGCGGCGGGTGCGTACAGTCCATTTATCTATTTGAAGTTTTGATATGCCATGAGAAAAGCTTTTATCTTCCGCCTCTTCTGCGATCAGTTGTTGGTCGTTCTCTTTATTGGGGCAATCTTTCTTCCCTGTCTCAAGATGCTCTTTTCATCCGCATCGAACTGGTCTGTCACCGAACAACGAACTTTGGCGCAGAGGCCCGCCCTGCCGCTTGCCCTCGATCAAATCAACGATTTTTCCCCTCAACTTGATGTCTATCTTAAAGATCATTTTGGATTTCGGGATAAACTCATTCATCGTTATCGGCGGGAGATGGAAAAACGGTTCAACCAGTTTGGGGTCAATGCCCCTGTTCGCAAGGGGCTTGATGGGTGGTATTATTATTCCGCATTCAATATTATCAGTGATTTTTATGGAAATGTCCCGTTGAGTGAAAAACAGTTGGATCGATGGATAGAGATTCAGGAAAAAAAGGCCCGGTGGTTGAAACAGCAGGGGATCCGTTATATTCTGGTGGCTGGGCCCGACAAACAGTCTGTTTATCCTGAATATCTCTTTGAGAATGCTTTAGAAAATAAGGGGGTCAGTCGTTTTGAACAGCTTGAAGCTCGTTTTGGTTCGCAGCCGCCGGACTGGTTTGTTGATCTGCACCATGCCCTGCGGCAGGCCAAAGGGGGGAAATATCTGTACTACAAAAATGACAGCCACTGGAATATGGCGGGAAGTCTCGTTGCCTTCCAGGCGATCTGTAAGCGGGTTGCCGAGTTCTTTCCGAAGGTGAGTTTGAAAACCGATTTCGCTTTTGGGGAGGATATTACCGGTATTGGCGGCAGTATTGATGAAGGTGGAGATCTGACCAGGATGTTGATGAAGAATGATGCCCAAGAAACCTATCCTCGGCTCCAACCTTTTCGCGCTTGCAGCTATCCCGTTGTCCCGGCTCCGGTTCTCAGCGATATGCCACCTGAGCCCGGCAAGGCCCTTTTTGTAAAACGATGTGAACAGGCCGAATTGACGGCCGTAATTTTCCGTGATTCCTTTATGATCCTGATGGAGCCACTTGTATCCGAAAATTTTAGGCAGGCGTCATTTATCTGGAAAAAATATGACCAAAAAAATATGGAAGAGCTCATTGCCATCAGAAAGCCGGACATCGTTATTGAAATGATCGTCGAGCGACATTTTTTCGATTCTGTACTCAATGATACGAAGGGCAAGGAGAGAGAATAATAACCGATGTTGTCATTCCAGTTTGCATTTGCCGACACCTTCGTCGGCTGCACTGTATTGGCCCCTCACCGTACTTCTTGTATTGCTTCATCGCCATTCGCTTGCCTTCTCGATGTCAGACCAGCAAGACGGAATGATTTATTCTGGTCGAAGTCCCTCAACTTGAATGCAAACATGCACACTGGAATGAGCCCATCTTTTATCGTCGGCAACAAATCTCCACATCAAAGGCATTCAAAATGCGTAATTCCCGCTCTCGCTTGGCGGGATCCAACCGTTCACGAAAGATCAGGGTGGGAAAGAGCTCTCGGGCCTTCTCATAGTCGGGGATACCTGCCATTCCCGCTGCGATGACCTGGCCTCGTGCGGTTTCCAGCAGTTCAGCGTCTCTGCCGTTGGTCACGACTGCCAGCGGAATCTGATACTCTTCTTCCAGCACCCGGGCGGCGGCAATGGCTGACCGTTCCCTGCTGACCAGTGAACCCGGGGCGTAACGGATAATCATGATGCGTTTCCCGTCCAGACTGACGGTAAGCGTTATGTTGGAGCGAACAAACTGGGTGGCAAAGAGGGTCTCGATACTGCGGCGGGCTTCAATATCAGCCTTGGCAAAACCCTTTTCTTCAACCATCCATCGGGCCAGCTCCTGGCGGGTGCGTTCGTCATCGGTGTCCACCAGCTCTTCGCCGGTAAGATAATCGTGCAGGGTTCCATACACCAGATGGTGGCTCGGTGGACACAGCATATCTTATACCTCCTGCGGAGATGTATCCGCATTGTTTTCAGGAATGACCGCCAAGGCCTCTTCAATATGACGACAGAACATGTCGCTGATGGCGGGCAAGACTCCAATTCCGTGTTCAATAGTTTCAACACTGATGTTTGCCCTGGTGAGACGGCTCAGCCAGGAATGGTGGTTTTCTCCGGTCAGATCGCGGTGGAAATGCATGCCGGCCACCAACAGCAGTGGGATAATACAGGCGCGGGTGTATCCACTATTCGTCATCTCGGTAATAACTTCATGGGGAGTCGGGCATCCTTCTTCAATTACGCCCACAAAAATTCTCGGGCCAAATCGTTGGCGCAAGAAGTATTGCAGAGCCGGATAGGCGCACCAGGCGGGGTGATCCGTGCCATGTCCCACCACTAAGATGGCTTGATCAGGACGGGCGGTAATCAGTGGGGCAAGGGCCGTGCAAAGCTCCTGATAGTCTTGGGGAGAAAAGAGAAGGGGCAGGCCGATGGAGGTGCGAATTGGTTGTTGTGCCGCGTCTGCAACTAAGCGCATAAATTCATGGCCGCCAAGCAGGTGCAATGACTGCACTACCGCCCAAGGGTGTCGTTGCTGATGCAAAGAGTGCAGAACGACATGGGGACTGTCAATGCGGCTGTTTGCTTCTCCATTTGTCGCATCGTTAACGATTCGTGATGACCAGGCCCAGAGTATGTCATGATCGGAAAAGTTCCCTCTAATACGGGAATCCAGAAAATCATAAGAGGCCTTGGTCTTGGTGGCTGTTCCAAAGGCAACGATGACAATGGGGATCGGATGCATGGATTCCTCGGTTGAAGAATTGAGGGCCAGAAGAGGCAGGTGCATAACTTTTTATTCCGTTTAATCAACTTTGCTGTTACATTCAATCTCTTTTCATAATATTATATCGTTGTACAAATGACGATGATATGGCTTTCTTCGGGATTTGTGAAGGGAGCATGGAGAAAAACAAATGAGGGACTCGGAAATATTTATCTACCCGAATTGCGGCCAAGTATGGTCTGAAGTCGGAAATTATGTTGATATATGAGTATTTCCCGAGTCCTTCATATTCCAGTCGTGAAACAATTAAAAGAACTTATTCCATTTCTCAATCAAGATGGGAACGCGAAGGCATGCGAGCAGCGACGAGACAGTATAAAGAGTACGGTGAAGAAGCCGCACAGCGTAGCCGACAAAGTTCACGCTTGATTGAGGCATGGAATTAAAGGACTCGGATAATAGTGATGTACCTGAATTGCGCCCTGATTTGGGTTATCTTTGGCTATGTCGATTGAACAGGTAAGCGAGCTTGCGAGACTCCGAAACCGCAGGCATAATTGTGTTATGTCGAGGATTTTGTGATTGAGACATAGCCAAAGATAGCCCAAAGCAGGGATGCAAGGTGGTATATCAGTATTTTCCGAGTCCCTAAAGACCATTTCAAGATCAGGAGTCATACCCCATGAATATACCCACTTGCGAGCAAACACCGAACCTTGAAAAAGAACAAGGGTTGGCTGATGTCGTTGCCTGTAGCTCATCTATTTGTTTTATTGATGGTAAGGAAGGGCGGCTCATTTACCGTGGCTATGATGCTTTGGATCTGGCCCGCAACTCTTCATTTGAAGAGGTTGCCTATCTGCTCTGGTACGGCAGACTGCCCGGACTTACCGAATTTCAGGCCTTTCTCGATGGCTTCACGGGCGGCATGTTGCTGCCCGTGGAGACCTCTATGATCTTGCGCATGTTTCCCCGTACCGCGTCGTCGATGGAGGTCTTGCGGACGGCGGTTTCTTCCCTTGGTCACTGGGATCCCGACAGTGGCAATACCAGGCTGGATGCCTCGCTGCGCAAGGCCCAGCGCCTGATCGAACGGATTCCGCTCATCATAGCCGCTCACCAACGCTTAAAAGACGGACATGAACCGATTATCCCCATGCCCAATCGTGGTATTGCTTATAACTTTCTCTATACTTTGCAGGGTCAAGACCCGGAACCCGAGATTGTTCATGCCCTTGATGTGGCCCTTATTCTTCACGCTGATCATGAATTGAATGCCTCCACCTTTGCGGCTCGAGTCACAGCGGCCACCATGTCGGACATCTATTCGGCCATGACCAGTGCCATTGGGGCTTTGAAAGGGCCGCTCCATGGCGGGGCCAATGCTGATGTCATGGACATGCTTGAAACTATTGGCTCTCCAGAAAAAGCCGAAGCATGGATACTGGAAAAATTAGCCGTGAAGGGAAAAATCCCTGGCTTTGGCCACCGTGTTTATAAATGTGAAGATCCACGGGTCAGTATTCTGCGCGATCTTGCCAGACAGGTTTCCATGAAGGCAGGAGACACCCGTTTCTTTGATATTGTGCAGATTGTGGAAAAGACCATGGTGGCCAATTCCAAGGTCTTTGCCAATGTTGATCTGTACACGGGCACCCTCTATCGGGCCATGGGCATTCCCACGGAGTTATTTACCCCCATCTTTGCTATGAGTCGAGCGGTAGGCTGGTCGGCCCATATTCTCGAGCAGTGGCGCAATAACCGCTTGATTCGCCCCAGCGCCAAATATATCGGGCCCTGCTTGCAGCAATATATGCCTATCGAAACTCGAACTCCGTAATTTTTCCTGAATACGCAAACAGGGAGAGGGGATAGCGGGCCTGCAAAGACAGGGGAAAATGATGAGGGGCTTCCGTTGTCGCCATCTCCTGCGGGCGACAACGGAATTGACCACGATAACTATTGATTCTCTTGCAGGTAAGGAGGCTACTCAAAATAAACTGGACAAAATTGCGCTCGGATTTGGGTTGGATTTGGTCGGGACGATTGAACAAAACCGCAGGCATAATTGTGTTATGTCGAGGATTTTGTGATTGAGAATCGGCCAAATACGACCCGAAGACGAGATGCAAGGTGTTCAGGTTATTTTGAATAGCCTCCTAAGCGAGTAAACGAGATTTCAAAATGCTCTTTTCGTCCACAAACTTTGCGTTCAGCTCAAGCCTTATCCTTATCCCGTTTATCGGGGTTAGAAGGTATATGAGAAGCCTACGGTCAGAAGGTGGGCGGAGGCATCGGTAAATGTGCCATCCAGCACTCCATTGGCCACGGAGCGGCTCTTTTTATAATCATAGAGATAACCGGCCCCAATTTCCATCTGGGCATTGACCCGATACCGAGCACCCACGGAATAGAGCATGGCGTCAGAATCAGGGAGGTCAAAGAGCAGGGTGGCATCAGGAATGGGATTGTTATCATAGGCAAATCCTGTCATCAGGGTCTAGGTGGTATTCAGTTCATAAGATACGCCCAAACGATAGGCATCGCTGTCTTCCCATTTTTTGGCTTTAGGAATCCCAAAGGCCCCGATGAGCACCGGATTGTGGAGAATGGTGTCATAATGAAAGGCCAGGGTTTCGTAGTCTGACCAGTAGGTGCGATCCCAGGTGAGATCAACGGTGAGCTGGTCAAATGAATAGGCGCCAGACAGACTGAAAATGGCCGGAGCCGGAATAGTCACATCGCCACCGGTCGATACAGGCAGGATTTGCGTGTTGCTCCCCAGCACGGCATCGCCACTGAGACCTAGATCAACAGCGGAACGATAGGTCGCTGATAGATTGATGTTTTTAGTGGGCTTGGCTGAGAGAGCCGCATTCCATCCCATCTCGGTGGTATCCCCTTCCAATGAACGGCTGGCGGTATAGCCTTTGGTGGAAACAACTCCGTAACTGCTCACCTGGGCTGTGCTGTAAAGGACTCGCGGGCCGGCGGCAACGGAAAAATAATCACAGATTCTGTAGGATACAGTGGGGTTTATATCAAAGACCTTGAGGCTGTACTCTTCGGCAAAGGTACGGGGAAAGGGTTGTTCCCAGCGTTTTGAGAGGCCATAAGGTACGGTGACCGAAAAACCAAAACGGAAATTGTTGTATTCCGGGGAGACCATAAAGAGGGTTGGCAATAAGAAATTTTCCTGCTCTGATTCGCCACTTCTGGTAAATGACCGATCATCGGTGTAGGTGACGGATGGAAGATGGATATAAGTTCAGATTTCCTGATCCGGGCGCACTTGGCGTTGGCACTTTTTATGATGTCAAACCAGTGTGTAAATAAATCGACACCCTGTTTCAGGGTGGCAGAAGTTTAATTGATTGAGTTCCTCCAGCAGCGCTGCAATTGCCCGGTCATGCGTGGGACTCGCCATACGATGAATTTTGACGGAGAGTGTTCTGGCGTTTTCATCAGGGATAAGTTCGGCTGACGAAATAAACAGCTCCCGGATCAACGCCCGGGCCTCATCTT
>DYDK01000069.1 GCA_020717935.1 Desulfocapsa sp. | reverse complement strand
TAGAAGTCGGCGGTTCGAAACCGCCCGCGCCTACCAGAAATAAGGCTGAAGAAAAACGGACGATATTTTTCATTTCTTCGTTTCCTCTTTGGCCTTTGTTTTTGGTAAGAGGTTATGCACTCTGTGCAAAACTTGATATTTTATCGGATAATGACTGGTTTTCATAACAAAAAATCAAGATGACAGATATTCATGTTTCATTGCCTGGCGGGGAAGCAATTTCCTTTCCCTCGTCTACTTCGGTGCAGGATGCCTTTGCCAAACTGATGTCGGGAAAACAGCGTAAGCTGGCGGTGGCAGCAGTTCTTGATGGACAAAAGGTGGATCTTAGCACTCTCTTGATGAAAGATGCAGTTATCAGCCCCATTCTCATTGACAGCGAGATTGGAGTGGAGGTGTTGCGACACAGTGCCGCCCATGTCATGGCCTTGGCCGTTCGTGATATTTTTGGCGTTGATGTCAAGGTTGCCATTGGTCCGGCCATAGAAGACGGATTCTATTACGATTTTTTCTGTTCGCAGACATTCAGCCCCGATGATTTTGAAAAAATCGAGGCCCGTATGGCTGAGATTGGCAGGCAGTCCCTTCCGTTTGTCCGGACTGAACTTTCGGGTGCCGAAGCCCTTGAAAATTTTAAGAAGCAAGGCGAAAAGTATAAGGTCGAGTTGATTCAAGATCTGGGGGCCGAAACTGTCTCTACCTATCAGCTTGGTGATTTTACGGATCTTTGTCGGGGGCCGCATCTGCCCAATACTTCCTGGCTCAAGGCCTTTAAGTTATTACGGGTGGCGGGTGCGTATTGGCGTGGTAATGAAAAAAAAGATGTTCTACAGCGCATTTATGGCACTGCCTTCGCCGATGAAAAGGCTCTGAAAAAATATCTCTTCACCCTCGAAGAAGCCAAAAAACGGGATCATCGCAAGCTGGGCAAAGAACTTGAATTGTTCACCATCCAGGATCAGATTGGCCCTGGCCTCATTCTCTGGCAGCCAAAGGGTGCGCTTTTACGAAAACTGATCGAGGACTATTGGAAAGAGGCTCATTATCATTACGATTACGAGTTGGTCTGTACTCCGCACATAGCTCGTCAAGATTTGTGGAAGACCTCTGGACATCTTGATTTTTACGGCGAAAATATGTACTCGTCCATGGCCATTGATGAGGTAGAATATCAACTCAAACCCATGAACTGCCCGTTTCATATTGGGATCTATAACAGCCGCAAGCGAAGCTATCGAGAATTTCCTATTCGCTGGTGCGAACTGGGTACAGTGTATCGCTATGAGCGAGCAGGTGCCCTGCACGGTCTTATGCGGGTTCGTGGATTTACTCAAGATGATGCCCATATCTTTTGTCGTCCTGAGCAATTGGAAGAAGAGATCGTCAACATTTTAGAGTTGAACCTGCTGATCCTTCGAACCTTTGGTTTTGACCAGTATGAGGTTTATCTCTCCACTCGACCAGAGAAATCAGTCGGCAGCGATGCCAACTGGGAAAAGGCCACTGAGGCTTTGAAGCTGGCCCTTGATCAGAAAGGTCTGGCGTATTCCCTTGATCCGGGTGAGGGGGTATTTTATGGCCCGAAAATTGATATTAAGATTAAAGATCAACTGGGGCGTTCCTGGCAATGTTCCACCATTCAGGTGGATTTTAATCTACCGGAACGATTTGATATAAGTTATACTGGCTCCGACAATCATGAGCATCAGCCCATCATGATCCATCGGGCCTTGATGGGTTCCCTGGAACGCTTCATCGGCGTGCTGATTGAACATTATGCGGGGGCGTTTCCCCTGTGGCTGGCTCCGGTGCAGGTTAGGGTTTTGAATATTACCGATGCCCAGGCCGATTATTGCCAGCAGGTATATGCTCAGTTGCGAAAATCAGGGGTTCGGGTTGAAAATGATCTGCGCAACGAGAAGTTGAATTTCAAAATCAGAGAAGCTCAGATGGCGAAGATCCCGTATATGCTCATCATTGGTGATACAGAAAAAGAGAAGGGAACTGTTACCGTTCGTCTGCGGGATGGGAAGAACCTGCCGGAAATGAGCCTTGCAGATTTTGCAAGTAAGGTTGCTGGTGAGTGTCGTGAGGGACGAGGGATCTGAGAGAGAATGCAGGAAGCCGTTGGGAGTTTTTTTCTCAATATTGAGTTCGTAAGCACAGGGAGGTGGAACTATTAACCCAAGAGTAAAAAGAGCCCCGGTACAGCGAGAGGTAAAGGCGAATATCAATGACATGATTCGGCATCCTCAGATTCGACTTATTGGCAGTGATGGCGGTCAGTTAGGTGTTGTAAGCTTGGACGAGGCCCTCAAAATAGCCGACAATGACGGGCTTGATTTAGTGGAAGTTTCAGCGACTGCTGACCCCCCTGTATGCCGGATAATGAACTATGATAAGTTCCGTTACGAGCAGTCAAAAAAAGAGCAGGAAGCAAAAAAGAAGCAGACAACCATTGAAACCAAGGAAATAAAATTCCGCCCCAAGACTGATGAACATGATCTGAATTTCAAAATTAGAAGCGTTATCAAGTTCTTACAACAGAAAAACAAGGTGAAGCTTACCATGCGGTTTCGCGGTCGGGAGATTGTGTATTGCCAGACCATCGGTTTGGATGCCATGCAGAAAATTGCCGCTGCCTTGGAGGCGGATGCTGTTATTTTACAGGAACCAAAAATGGAAGGTCGGCAGATGGTGATGTTTGTTGGACCAAAGGCTTAACATTTTTATTCTATTCAGTAAAAAGAATCGGTAGTTATTTATACGATGTGCTAAGGAGCAAAATTATGCCAAAAATGAAGACAAAAAGAGGGGCCGCCAAGCGTTTCAAAATGACCGGAACTGGTCAGATTAAACGAAGCAAGGCCTTTACCAGTCACATTCTAACCAAAAAAAGTACCAAGAGAAAGCGAAACCTTCGCAAATCAGGTTTAGTGGACAGCACTGATCTCAAGGGTATGCGCAGGATTCTCCCTTATTTGTAATCTGGCTTGAGCCATAGTTTGTGGATGGGTTTGTGTTAAAAGCAGTAACAAAGATCTGAATACAATTATTTCAAACGATTTGATTTTTTTGTTCTCTTTCTCTCTTTATGGAAGAAGGATAGAATGAATCAGAGTGAACAAGGAGTGACACATGTCTCGTGCGACAAGAGGGGTTAAGGCCCGTAGAAGAAGAAATAAGGTATTAAAGTTAGCCAAAGGTTTCAGAGGTGGTCGCAGTCGCTTGTTCCGTTCAGCTGCTGAGGCAGTGGATCGGGCTCTTGTGTATGCCTACAGGGATCGGCGGACTAAAAAACGGGATTTCCGGCGTCTCTGGATCGCTCGTATCAATGCTGGTGCCCACATGAATGACATCAGCTACAGTCAGCTTATTGGCGGTTTGAAAAAAGCGGGGATAGAGCTGGATCGGAAGGTTCTCTCTAATATGGCCATTCTTGATGCGGCCGCTTTCTCACGAGTGGTACAAGCAGCTGTGACAGCCAACGCCTGATTTCTCGTTGTTGAGAGGATTGTTTGTCATGGTTTCTTGTTTTTGTGATTGCATGCCGGTTTTGATTCCCCAATCGAAACCGGCATGTTGTTTTTGAAGTGTATTTTCCTTTATCAATCTTCCTTCCTCTCTAATGAAAATCATGGAGCAAGAGCTACTTAGATTGCAGAACGAAGCACGACAGCAGCTTGAACTGCTTGCGAAAGATGATACTCTGAGCATGGCACAACAACAACTGGAAGACTTCCGTATCCGTTATCTGGGGCGAAAAGGCCTTTTTGGCACTATCATGCGGGAGTTGGGTACAGTTTCCGCCGATGAGCGACCGCGACTGGGTCAGTTGGCAAATACCGTCAAATCTGAGATTGAGAAGCTCTTTGCAGAAAAACAGGCCGAACTTTGCGGCAATGCCGGTGAAAAGAAGGGCAGGGGAGGGATCGACATCTCTCTTCCTGGCCGTTATCCCGAGCGGGGTCGTTTACATCCGGTGACGCAGATCATGAATGAGGTCTGCTCGATATTTGAGTCTCTGGGCTTTTCGGTTGCTGAAGGCCCGGATGTGGAGCATGACCACTATAATTTCGAGGCCCTCAATATCCCTGCCCACCATCCAGCTCGGGATATGCATGATACTTTTTATGTCAGTGAATCCATTCTCCTGCGCACCCACACTTCGCCCATGCAGGCCCGTATCATGGAGAGTCAGCAACCACCCCTGCGGGTCATTGCCCCGGGCAAGGTCTATCGTTGTGATTCTGATATTACCCATACTCCGATGTTTCATCAGGTTGAGGGCTTTCTGGTGGACACCCAAGTCTCTTTTGCTGATCTGAAAGGAATCCTCACCGTCTTTACGCAAAAAATGTTTGATAAAGAACTGGCCCTGCGCTTTCGTCCCAGTTTTTTCCCTTTTACTGAACCCAGTGCTGAGGTGGATATTGCCTGCGTGATCTGTGGTGGTAAAGGGTGCCGAGTTTGCAAGCAAACCGGATGGTTGGAGATCCTTGGGGCTGGTATGATTGACCCAGAGGTTTTCAAAATGGTTGGTTATGACCCGGAAATTTATAGCGGGTTTGCCTTTGGCCTTGGCATTGAACGGATTGCCATGCTCAAATACGGCATCAACGATATTCGCCTCTATTATGAAAACGACCTTCGTTTTCTTTCCCAATTTTAGGAGCCATCACCGATGAAATTTACCATTGACTGGTTAAATGAGTTTGTGGATACAGATGGTTTCAGTCCAGCGGTCTTGGCCGACCATTTGACCATGCTGGGCTTGGAAGTGGATGCGGTCACAGCCCTCTTTCAGGATTTGGCCCCTATTCAGACGGCCCTGATTGTTTCCGCACAGCCGCATCCTGATGCCGATTCGTTGAGCCTGTGTCAGGTGGCTGTTGGTGATGAGGTTTTGCAGATTGTCTGCGGCGCCCCCAATGCCCGTGCCGGTTTGGTCACTGCCATTGCTTTGCCCGGAACGATATTGCCCGGTGGCGTCAAGATTAAAAAATCAAAGGTGCGGGGTATTGAATCCTTTGGGATGTTGTGTTCAGAGCGGGAATTGGGATTAAGCACCGGGCACAGCGGTATTATGGAACTTCCCGAAGGCACCGTCCATGGCCAGTCATTGATCAAGGCTGTAGGATTGGACGCCACCCTGGTTGAGGTTGACTTGACCCCTAATCGCTCAGACTGTGCCTCGGTGATTGGAATTGCCCGAGAAATTGCCGGAGCTATCCGCCGACCTTTGAATCTGCCCATCGAGAATGCGGTGATTGACCATGCCAATGCGTCTTTCTCGGTGGATATTGAATCGTCAGAACTCTGCCCCCGCTATTGTGCCCGTCTGGTGACTGGTGTCACCGTTGCCCCATCGCCCTGGTGGGTACGAAAACGCTTGTTATCCATAGGGCTCAGGCCCATCAACAATGTGGTGGATATTACCAATCTGGTGATGATGGAATATGGTCAGCCCTTACATGCCTTTGATTTTGATACGCTGGCTGATAAAAAAATCGTTGTTCGCCATCCTCGAAACGATGAACAGAATTTTACCACTCTCGATGGTGTTGCCCGCAAGCTTGATCCCGACATGCTGATGATCTGTGATGCTCTGCAACCCGTTGCCATTGCTGGAGTTATGGGGGGACTCAATTCTGAGGTCAGCGACACCAGCACCGCTATTCTTCTGGAGAGCGCCTGCTTTTATCCGGTTTCCATCCGCAAAACAGCCCGCAAACTCAACCTGTCATCCGAGGCCTCTTACCGATTTGAGAGGGGGGTTGATCCAGGTGGCTGTGTGAATGCCATGGAACGGGCCGTTCAGCTTCTTTGCGAGATTGCCGGCGGGACAGCAGTTTCTGGTGGCGCTGATAAATATGGGGGACAGAGACCCCGGAAGACCTTGATATTGCGAATCTCCCGTACCTCACAACTCCTTGGAATTGCACTCGATGCTCCAAGAATTATCGAAGTTTTGCTCTCCATTGGCTTTCGCTGCAAAGAAAAAGATGGCGACACCCTGTGGGTTGGCGTACCTTCTTTCCGTGTTGATGTTGAGCGGGAGGTTGATCTGGTTGAAGAAGTGGCGCGGCTTATCGGTTACAATACCATTCCTACCAGCCTACCCACGGTGCAGATGAGTTATCCCGAGCAAGAGAAGACGAGAATGATCAAGGCCGAAATTGGCGCGATACTGACCGGTATCGGTTTTTCTGAGGCCATTAACTACAGCTTTACGACTGAAAAACATTTACAATGGCTATGCCTTGCCGAAGATGATCCCCGTTATCGTTGTCTTCGTTTGCTTAACCCCTTGAGTGAAGAGCAATCGGTGATGCGAACCATGCTGTTACCGGGTCTTCTTGAAAATGTCGAACGCAACATCAATTTCCAAAAAACAGCAGTGAAGCTCTTTGAGATTGGCAAGGTCTTTTTTCCACGGGGCGATAATGAACAACCACTGGAAAAAACACGACTGGCCGGAGTGCTCAGTGGCAATCGTTTCGGTGGGGCTTCTCCCTATCATTACAAACAACAGCTCGTGGACTTTTTTGATGCCAAGGGGGCTGTGGAGTACTTGCTTCAAGGCTTGCGTCTTCAGGGCGTTGGCATACATTCCTCCCTATCGTTTGTGCAGTCAGAGTCGAGCATGGTGGAACCCTTTGTCGATCTCCTGCAAGTTCTAAGCATACGAACTGGAGTGCAAACGGTGGGGTTTGTTGCCAGATTGCAACCGGCCGTGTTGCGAAAATTTGGTATTAAACAGACTGTCTTCTTCTTTGACCTTGACCTTGATGTCATCTGCCAGTTAGATGCTGTGGTAAGGAGTTTTACCGCACTGCCAATTTTTCCTGCGGTTAATCGTGATATCGCCATGCTGGTTCCTGAATTCGTGGCCGCCGGAGCCATGGTTGATGCGGTTCTGGCAATGAAAGAGCCACTTATTGAGCACTGTGTCATTTTTGATGTGTATCAGGGGGATTCGGTCAAAGCTGGGTATAAAAGTGTTGCGTTATCGGTATATTATCGTTCTGCACAGAAAACGCTGACTGAAAAGCATGTGGAAAAGATACATGTGAAAATTATCAATGAGCTGGGCTCAAAATTTGAGGGAACCCTGAGAGAGGGATAAAAAGGATATGGATAATCTTACTCGTAAAGAAATGGCAGAAGTGATGCGTGACCAATTGGGCTATTCGCATACCTCGTGTGCCGCGATGGTGGATGCTTTTCTTGATTGTATGAAAAATTTTCTTCTGGTTGCCAAGACGGATCATTCTGCTGCCAATTCTGCTACTGGTAAGGGTTCGAAAACTGCGAAGGTCGCAAAAGCGGCTTCTATTGACAACACGATTAAACTTGTTCATTTTGGCACCTTTACTGTCAGGGACAAACAACCTCGACGGGGTCGAAATCCTCGGACGGGCGAGTCCCTCATCATTAAACCCAGGAAGATGGTCAACTTTCGCCCCTGCAAACAACTGAGGGAACAGATTAACGAATAATCCACAATAGAATTAACGACCATTTTTTATCTGTGGGAAATCGGGAGCAGGACTTGTGATGAAACCAGAGATACCGGACAAGCTTTATTTTAAGATAGGGGAAGTCAGTAAATTGGTCGGGGTCGCACAGCATGTCCTGCGTTATTGGGAATCAGAATTTCCCTCTATCCACCCACAACGAGCAGGATCCCAGCAGAGATTATATCGGCGAGTGGATGTTGAGATGGTCTGGAATATCAAGAACCTTCTTCATCAGCAAGGATACACCATTGCCGGCGCCAAGAAAATACTTGAACGGGAACAAAAAAATAAAGTAACAAAACACCCCGTTCAGCTCAAAGATGCAATGGCAGTACATTGGTCTCAGATAAAATCTGAACTTCGTGAAATTGAGGAACTTGTTGCTAAGAAGAATACAGAAAAAGAATCTGAACAGAATCAAGAATGAGGCAACAAAACGACATCTCTCGTCGCCGTTTTGTTGACAGTAGCAAAGGCACATGGTAGGAAGTAATATAAAAAAAACGGGGCGTAGCGCAGTCTGGTAGCGCACTTGACTGGGGGTCAAGTGGCCGGAGGTTCAAATCCTCTCGTCCCGACCAAATATCAAGGACTTAGCTTTTTGTTAAATGTTGAAAATTATCAACAATTAGCAACATTATGCTAAGTCCTTTTTTTTTGCTCTGGTATATCAATATGTTGTGTGAAAATTTACCCTCACTTTCTTTTCAGCTCTATGATGTATTTTCTCCCCTTCACTGAGTGGAGGTTGTGTGCTTATTTTACGAATTCAGAATTTGAATTTTTACGAGCCAATGAGGTTTTTCCTAATGAGAGGCGGCCGTTATTTGAAGCAATGGCCAAAAATTGAAAAAGATTACTTCTTATTTTAGGTGGTAAGAACTGTGAGTATCCCTGAATCCGTGGCACAGTAATTGCTGAAAGCGCTCATAATATCTTGATAT
>DYDK01000068.1 GCA_020717935.1 Desulfocapsa sp. | reverse complement strand
AGTACAGGATAGGTGCGTTTAAAAAACGGTAAAAAACACCAAAAACAACCATGTACTGTTGCGCTGTCAGTAAAAAATAAAATTAGCACCACAAGCATGTGAGCCTATGCACAAATCCCCTGCGTAAAACTCGACGAGAGGGGGTTTCCGTTCAGGCACTAAATAGTATTATAATTCGAGACTCCGATTTGAAGAGTGACGAAAATATTTTGGGTGATAAACCAGAATATGGCAGCCAGGAGTGCCCCAATGAAGGCCGGAAGCGGCCGCACCTTGGTATTGGGGAAAACCATATAACACATTGCCAGGGCCAGGGTAATAAACAGAATGGGCAACAGGAGAAGAAAGGATGTGTGCAGCCAGATCACGGGCAGAAAAGGTTCGACCTGGGAGAGGAGTACGGGATTTTTCAGTACGGTGGTAGCAGCAAAGCCACTATTGATTGCAACCGGCATCAGGATCAGCAGGGCCAGATAATCCGTGATCTTACGCAGGGCAGAGCGACCAGAGGGCACTTGCCAGATGGTATTCATCGCCTTTTCAATAGTATCAAAGACCATAATTATGGTGATCAGCATCACCAGAACCCCGATGGAACCCAGAGTGGTAAAATCAGTCTGGTCAACATAGGCAAAAAGTTTGTTTGCCGCAGAACGAAGATGGCTGGTCAAGGAGGCTGAAATCGGGTCTTGGCCAGCATTATCTGCCTCTGCTGTCACGGTGACAGCAGAGGCACCACCTGTGCCTTGCTCCAGGGTATCAATATAGTCATAGACTATTTGCTGGAGATGATTTCCGCCGCCAATGCCTTTGACCAAGGCCGTACTCACGGCCAACAGAGGGACAAGCGAGAGCAGGACGGTATAGGTGAGGGCACTGGCACGCAGGGCCAGCTCGTTACGGCGAAATTCGCGGATGGCAATCAGGAATACCCGGATGAACGAATGATATACCTGATTCTGGTGGCGGGGCGGGGTCGCCCAGCTCATGAGACGATGGAATAAGGGCGTTGTTGTGGAAGTGCGGATACTCATTGCCTCTGTGCAAAAATGATGATGGGCGGGCTTTTTCAGGTGGGGATTATGTGACCGGGCTTCGGTATGATCGAGGAACCTGACCTTGTAGATCACTGGCAGAAAAAAAATGCTTAATTTAATGCCGTTCTTCAAAAACAGCAGAACAGATTGCTCTTTTTCTACGGACTCTAAGCGTCCTTGCCGAGAAGCTCATCATGAAAAATTTCCCGTTTGGCAATGGCATCTGCCTTTACCCGATTAAGAAGTTCAGAGAGAACAGGCATGATATGCTCACGAATATCACCGGCAACAATAAGAAAAAGCAAATCTTCACCAGGTTGAAACTCGCCGCTTCTGGCTTCAACTACAATCTCAAAGATGCCGGTTCGTGCCAGCAACTCCTGACGAATGGCCTCAATTTTGATGAGGTCAGGGCACACTTCCAGCGCCTTCACCTTGCCTTTATCTTTTCGTGACCAGTTGCGAACCACGCCATTGTGGACAAGAATCATCCCCACATTGTCTTGAAACCCAGGCTGCTGTTTTATCTCAGCAATTTTTTTGGAAATATCCATTTCCGCGTCCTTTCTTGTGGTTATTGATTGTTGCTGTGTGTCTTGATTTAGCTGTCTATGGTATTGTAGTGGGAAAGTTATTTTTTGACGATGGCTTATCTGGTTGTCGTTCTTTTATTTCTGGAGCACCGCAAAATTCTGTTCCATTCTCTGGGCAGACCTGAGGGCTGCCAAAAATTCGGGATAAAAATTACGGGAGGCAAACTTGAAACGAGCCCCTTGATATTCACGGAAGATTTTTTCATACGATCCTTTTTCTTTTTTGGCCTGCGCCATCCCTGTCGTTCCGTAATTATAGGCCGTTAGAGCCAGGGGCCAACTGCCAAGAACCGTATGATTTCTTTTGAGAAATTTGGCTGCGGCATGGCTGGAAATGATAGGATCCCGACGCTCATCAATAGTTGTTGTGATGCGCAGATATTGTTTGCCGGTTGAACGGGTAAACTGCCAGAGCCCCGAAGCCCCAACCTTGCTGTAGGCATCCGGATTGAAGGAGGATTCCACATGGGGAAGATAAGCCAACTCTTCAGGCAAGTTGTAAGAGCGGAAGATTTTTTTAATACGGGGCAAATAGGTACGGGAACGCATTACACCCGCCCTGAATCGTTCCTTCTGACCCATTTGCACCCGCACTGACTTGCTGGCAATCTGCAATCGCAATGGGCTGGCACCCTTATACATATCAGCAACCCGCTGTTCTTCCTTATTTATAGGCACTCCCCTTTGGGCAAGAGAGGTCAGGATGGCCGCATATTTTTGTTCTGCAGCCTGGAGAACGGGCTTATTCACTTGACTGGCACCGGGTTGCAGACAATCAACAACGGGAATAACGGCATAGATCTTCGTCAAATCATGACGATCATGAACAACGGCTTCACGGGTGGAATAGTGTGTATAAATGCGTTCCCAAAAGGCAACATTGGACGCTATAATAGGATAAACAGGAAATTCGCCATTTGTGCTTGCAGCCTCCAATGGTGCCATAGAGCCCATCACCCCTGTACTGCCAAGAAACGAAAGGACGATCAGGAGAAGGATCGACAAGGGCCTGAAACCCTTGTATGGATGAGGAGAAATAGAGAACTTGAAATAAGCGGGTTTCATGTTTTTTAGATAAAAATCCATGATGCGACAGTGAAAGGAGTGGTTATCTGTTGTATCTGATTTTTTTTTTTGTACGGCAGATGATCGAAACGACACGACAAGCAAACATTCCGATAGTCTTCAACCTTTATTTATATTTAATCACAAGGATGGCAGAATGTACACTCCAATCTTGGCAAGCCTTGGTTTTATTCTCTCTCCAGACCGGCAACACACCCTGCTTATTCATCGAAATAAACGAATCGCAGATCCGCATCTGGGAAAATATAATGGTCTGGGTGGTAAAATGGAACAACAGGAGGATATTTTTTCCTGTCTCAAGCGCGAGGTGTATGAAGAATCCGGCCTGTCCTGCGAAGAGCTTGTGCTGCGCAGAACTGTCAATTGGCCAGGCTTTGGCCGTGGAGGCGAAGACTGGTTTGGTTTTATCTTTCGGGTTGATCGTTTTACTGGCATCCTTCAGCCCCAAGGTGAAGAGGGCGACCTGCACTGGCACCGGATAGATGAACTATCTTGTTTACCCATGTGGGAGGGGGACAGGTATTTTTTGGATATGGTTTTTGATGCCGATCCCCGAATATTCCACGGTTGCATGCCATATCGAGACGGACGACCACTGAGTTGGAGCTATGCACGGGGGTGACGGGGCCTTTTTTGCTTCATGCTGTTTTGCTTATTGCTTGCAGAGAAGAGATGGCACGAGTATATTGAGAAATGGTTGAAAGAGTAAAGCATGTTTTAGATTTAACATAATAAATACAGGAGGAAAGCATATGACGCAGGAGAACGAACTCGAACGACTGGAAGGTTTTGTCACCAAACTGTTGGCACGATTTAATGACTTGCAGGCGGATAAAAAGAAGGTCGATCAGCTGTTGTTGCAACGGGAAGAAACGATTGCCATTCTTCAAGATGAGTTGGCCGCCCTCAAGGATGAAAGGGGCGTTATTGGCAGTCGGGTTTCTGGCTTGCTCGACCAAATAGAAGCGTGGGAAGCCGGTGCCGCCGAAAATGAAGACATGGGCGGCAATGATCGAGGCTCTGAAGGTGGTGTGCAGGGCACCCTGTTTTAGGGTGGTGACTTGGAAAGGCTTGTCCGGTTTGAGCTTTTAGGTCAGGGGTATTCCTTTTATACCGTGGCCCCTGAAAATGAGGTGGCAGAGGCCCTTGAGCTTGTCCAAAGATTGGTGGCCGAGAATTCGTCCGGCGCTCCGGGAGTTATTCCGGTCAACAAGGTTGCCATTTTGACGGCGCTGAACATCGCTTCTCAACATATTGAATTAAAGGCTCAATACCAACGATATAAAAGAGATACCGAACAACGGATAGCCCTTCTCACCCAACAAATTGATTCAGGCCTTTCTTCAGAAAAAGAGAGTGGAGGGTGCCAAGCGCCCTTTTCTCTTTGATTTCTTTGAAATTCTGTTATAGTCCTGTGGAAGATGAGTTGCTAAGAGCAGTGTTGAGAGGCGGCTCATTCAATGAGTACAGTATATTTATGTTTTTTGTTTTCCCTGCCCTGTTGGTGATCATCAGCGTGTTGAGCCAACTCTCACAAAAAGGGTGCCTCTACGGTTTTCAAAAGGGAAATTGCTTGGCAGTTTCCACGATGAGGCCATGAGTTCTACCCACCTATTTATTAGGTTTAATCATTCTGTTGACACGGCAGGGTGGGGATTTTTTTTATACTACGGAATAGTGAAGAGGCTTTCTGTTATTCTGTTTTTATATCCAGGGCGCCTCACAAGAATGTTCCTTCAGTCGTTATCACGATGGCTGACCGGACAGGGCGAGTTGACTGGAATTCATCAGCAAAATCATTGATAACAGTGGAAATAATGCTGAACACGACGATGAAGTTCGGAAAGAAAAACCGTATTGAAACAATTGGTTAAAGCCCACAACAAGGATTTTTTTCTTTTTACGGGCATTTGATTGATTTTTATATAAAAAGTTACGCATTCACTATCCCCCAGTGGGGTGAAATCGACCGGCCTCGCCTGATTCTGTAGCGACTTCTACTGATTGTGAATGTTTAATTGCGTGTTCATGATCCAGAGTGCCCGCGTCTTTTACTCTGTTTTTTTTGTTACCGCCCGTTTTTCTCCGCCCTAGCTCATTGCTTTGTTCCTCTTCTGCGGCTTGATATTCATCAATCCCCGCCTCATTCCCCCCCCTGTTGTCAATCCGATATTGCCCATATTAAGGGTGTTAGCGAGCCATGGAACTATTCAATCAGCCCGTTTTTTTGTTGTCAATTGGCATCCTTGCTGGTGTCCTTGTTGGCATTATCAGTGGTTTCTTCTTACGAAAACGCTTTGTTGAGAACCATCGTGCCAACATGGAAAACCAGGGAAAGCAACTGATCGAAAATGCTCTCCTTGAGTCCGAACGGATCAAGAAGGATGCGATATTGCAGAGTAAAGAAGCGGCTTATCAGGTAAAACAAGCCGTTGAAGAAGAAATTCGAGCAGATAAAGCTGATTTGAAGGATGAACGACGACAGCTTGGCGAAAAGAAAGAGCAGTTAAAGCGAGAAAAAGAGAGCCTCGGTCTTCTGGAGCAGGAGCTTCAGAAGACCGAGGCCGGACTCCAGCAGCAGAAAGACAGTCTGCAGAAAAAGAATGAAGAAGTCGAACAACTCGTGCTTCATCAGCGCAACGAGCTGGAAAAAATAGCTGGAATAAATCGGGAAGAGGCGAAAAAACTCCTCATGGATTCCATGGAGAGTGAGGCACGGATGCATGCGGCGAAAAAGCTTGCTCGCATTGAACAGGAAATGAAGATGGAGGCGGATAAAAAAGGAAAAAATATCCTGGCCCTTGCCATCTCCCGTTATGCAGGTGATTATGTTGCCGATAAGACTGTCTCCATGGTGCCACTGCCCAATGATGAAATGAAAGGCCGCATCATTGGCCGTGAAGGAAGAAATATCCGGGCCATTGAAGCAGCCACCGGCATTGATATTATTATTGATGATACACCCGAGGCCGTTATCCTGTCTGGGTTTAATCCAGTACGACGAGAGGTTGCCCGACTCTCCATGTTGCAACTTATCAATGATGGACGAATCCATCCTGCCCGCATTGAAGAAGTGGTGGCCAAGGTCACCAAAGAACTGGATGTCACTATGCGGGAGGCCGGAGAACAGGCTACTTTTGATGTGGGTGCCCATGGGGTCCATGCCGAGCTGATCAACATTCTCGGTCGCTTGAAATATCGGACCAGTTACGGCCAGAATGTCCTCCAGCACTCCTTGGAAGTGGCCTTTCTCTGTGGTATTATGGCGGCGGAACTGGGTATTGATGTGAAAATGGCCAAGCGGGCCGGTTTGCTTCACGATATTGGCAAGGCCGTCGATCATGAGGTGGAAGGTTCCCATGCAATTATCGGACGAGACTTGGCCAAGAAGTATGGTGAGCCCGAAGAGGTGGTCTATGCCATCGGGGCCCACCACGAAGATCTGCCCCCGCAGAGCGTCCTTGATATTCTGGTGCAATCAGCAGATGCCTTGTCCGGTGCCAGACCTGGCGCCCGCAAGGAGATGTTACAAACCTATGTTAAACGACTGGAAGATTTGGAAAACATCGCCAATGCCTTTGAGGGGGTGGAAAAATCGTATGCCATTCAGGCCGGTCGCGATCTGCGGATTATTGTTGACGCTAAGAAAATTCAAGATGCTGAGGCCATTTTGCTCAGTCAGGATATTGCCAGAAACATTGAGGCCCAACTCACTTATCCGGGGCAGATTCGCGTGACGGTTATTCGTGAAACCAGGGCCGTGGAATTTGCCCGATAATAAGGAGCAGATATGTCTTCTATTGATATTGACACACAAATACAACTCATTGAACGGGGAATCGTTGATTGTATCTCCCGTGAAGAACTGATCAAAAAACTGGAAAAATCAGCGGCCACCGGTATTCCTTTGCGAATCAAGGCCGGATTTGACCCCACAGCCCCTGATCTGCACCTTGGTCATACGGTTCTTTTGCAAAAACTCAAACACTTTCAGGATCTTGGCCATGAAGTGTATTTTTTGATTGGCGATTTTACCGGTATGATTGGTGATCCCACCGGTAAATCGGAGACTCGCAAGGCCCTGACCCGTGAGGATGTGGCCAAAAATGCCGAAAGTTACAAGGCACAGGTCTTCAAAATTCTTGATTCCGAGAAGACCAAGGTGGTCTTTAACAGTCAGTGGTTGGCCACGCTGGACTCATTTGCCATGATTCGGCTTGCCTCGGAATTGACAGTGGCTCGCATGTTGGAGCGGGAAGATTTCAAGATTCGTTTCCGCGAAGGCAGTCCCATCTCTATCCATGAATTTCTTTACCCCTTGATCCAAGGCTACGATTCGGTAGCCATTGAGGCTGATGTCGAGCTTGGTGGCACCGACCAGCTCTTTAATCTACTCATGGGCCGCGACCTCCAACGCTCCCGCAATCAGGCACCTCAGGTGGTACTCACTCTGCCCTTGCTCGAAGGCTTGGATGGAGTCAATAAGATGAGTAAATCTCTGGGGAATTACATTGGCATCACAGAATCCGCCAACAATATCTACGGTAAAGTACTGTCGATCTCCGACCAGTTGATGTTTCGTTATTATGACCTGCTCAGTGATCTGGATGCCGCCGCAATCTCCATGTTGAAGCAGGAGATGGAGGCTGGCATCCGTCATCCTAAAGAGATCAAAAAACAGTTAGCCCGTGAATTGACGGCCAGGTTCCATTCACCAGAGGCGGCCTTGCAGGCCGAGCAGAATTTTGAGCAGGTTTTTCAAAATGGTGGTTTACCTGATAATATGCCGGAAAAGCAGATAGTCGCTACCGAAGCGATCTGGCTCCCGCAATTGCTGGTGGACATAGAACTTGTAAGCTCCACCTCCGATGGGCGACGAATGATCCAGCAAAAGGCAGTTTCCATCAATGGTGAAAAGATAACCGATGTCAAAGCCGTGGTACAACCGCAGGGAGAGGTACTGATGAAGGTGGGGAAATTCCGCTATTGTAAGGTTTGTTTTCGATAAAGGGTTTGGAAATTCCTCAGCAATATGTGCTGAGTCCGCATTTCTCATTAGACTCAAATGTTATCAAAATACCACAGTCTATGACCAGACTTTTCTACCTTGGTACCCGGGCTACAAGGAACAAAGGACTGCCCGATCCATTTTTTCTTGTCTTGCGTCGATTTCCGGTGAATTATCTATCAATAGGGCGCACTCCTCTCGTTGAATCGCGAACGAGTTGTACTCAACTCACACATAGAGAGGGAGTTTCGCTATATTCGCCAGTATTATTTGATCAAAGATTCTCCTGTAGGGGAGAGCAATCTGCAAAGGAAATCCACACCTTTCGTACCGTTATCTGGATTCTTGCGCCGATCTTGAACAATTTCAGTCTGATCGTGTCGCTTTGCGCCTTGTATATCTCCGTGCCAGTCAGACCAAGTTGATGTAACGCTTGGACAAGAACATACGCCAGAGAAGAAAAATAGAGTCGGATTTGGTTGCTGAACATCTTATGCGTGCTGGTTCTGTCGGCAAAAAGCATCAATTGTTGTTCTTTGATCCGGTTCTCCATTTCGCCACGGGCGCAATACCTTTTTTCATAAAGTTCACAGGCATCGTACTCTCCTGCTTTGAGTGAGGTAACGACATGCCCCCTTGCCGAGATGCTCAGTCTTGCTCTGGGCCGGTGCTTTACTGTGCATTTCGAGAAGAAACATCAACTACAGACCTCGTCAATCATGGATAAGCAATAGCCTTGGAACCCTCTGTTTCATTGAA
>DYDK01000067.1 GCA_020717935.1 Desulfocapsa sp. | reverse complement strand
TCGAACCCGCTGATTGTATTCTTGACCAGACCGGAAAACCTTTCTATAAGTTTCTTCATGAGCTGCTCCTTTTTGTATGATTTGAAATTTGTAAATATTTTTCATTATACAAAAGAAGCGGCTCATATTGTACGGATTATTGGGTTGCGGGCTTGTTGCCCGCGTTAGTATAAGATACTCTTTTTTAATTCTATTGTGGAGGTGGATCATGGCTTGGGATATTCAAATTGATTTAGACAAATGTGTTGGTGATGAAGAATGTGTAGGTGCCTGCCCTGCTCAGGTATATGAAATGCGTGACGGCAAAGCCTTTGTTGCTGAGCCTGATGAGTGTTTAGGTTGCGAGACTTGCGTTGAGGTTTGTCCTGAAGGGGCCATCACTGTTTCCGAAGTGTAATTCCTGCCAGTATCCGTTGGTGACAAGCCCATTCCCCTGTCAGGGGAATGGGCTTGTCCTATTTTAGCCCCCTTTTCAGAATGAAAAACAAAGAATGTTCAAGCGCTTTGTAATCCGATTTAAGCCGGGGGTACCCCAACGGATTCATCTTTTGCTGGCGGCATTGCTATGGAGTTGTATCGGAATCACTCTTTTCATTCGCGGTCTTTCATGGACTATTGCCACTGGCAAGTTGTGGATAGTTATTCCAGCCCTTATGATCGGAACGATTAAATCACTGTTTATCCTTGATAAAACAGCTAACAACGGAATACAACGCATCCTGAAGTTTACAGATGGCACTTGCTTAGGAGCGGTTTATTCACTCAAGACCTGGCTACTGATTATACTTATGATGGGAACCGGAATAATAGTGCGTCATTCCAGCATACCTCAAGAATTATTGGGTGGAGCCTATATGGCGATTGGCTGGGCCCTTTGTTTTTCGAGCCGCCACGCCTGGAGAGCGTGGCAACTTGTTACAAAAGGCTTCTAAACAATGAATGAAACGGCGCCCACACCAAATTCCCTTTCTTTTTTTTCTGCCACAACATTCAATCAAGTCGCCATTAGCACCACGGCTCTCCGAAAGAATTTTATTGTATTGCGGCAAGCCATTGCTCGCCATGTTCAGATCATGGCCATGGTCAAGGCCGATGCCTATGGCCATGGAATGGTAGAGACGGCTCGAATCGTTGCAGATGCTGGCTGTGATTGCTTTGGGGTCGCCGAAATTGAGGAAGGGGTCGCCTTACGAGTAGCCGGCGTCAAGGGGCAAATTTTTGTAATCCTGGGATTTCAAGCATCGCAGGAACAATTTTTTTTTGATTATGATCTCACGCCAGTTGTCTTTGATGATCAAAGCTTAAAACTGCTCTCGAACGCTGCAAAGAGAAACGACCAGATTCTTGCCGTTCATATAAAAATTGATTGCGGCATGGGCAGATTAGGGATTATACCGACACAAGCATCTGAATTTATAAAAAAAATAGAATCTTTCCCAGGCTTGTCGCTGGCTGGTATAATGAGCCATTTTCCTTTAGCCGATGTTGTGACCTCGCACCACACCCTGGAATCATTTCAACTTTACCAAGAAATATGCCGCCAGCATGGTCAACGAAATCCTATTGTTTCCCATATTGCCAACTCAGGAGCATCTCTCTATTTCCCTTTAACCTGTTGCGATATGGTTCGCCTTGGCATATCCCTCTATGGCTATTATCCTGATGGGGCACAACACACTCATGCAGCAGACACATCCCTCACGGAACCCCTGACACCCGTCATGTCTTTTACTACCCGGGTTGTGCAGGTTAAATCAGTGCCTGCTGGCACTGGTATCAGTTATGGTCATTCTTTTATCACCAACAAAGAGACCAGGATCGCAGTTTTACCTGTTGGTTATGCCAATGGCTTTCTGCGTTCCTTATCCAATAAGGCACAAGTGCTTATTAAAGGACAACGAGCTCCAATTATTGGACGGGTCTGCATGAACCTGTGCATGGCCGACATTTCAGACATTGATAGCGTACAATCAGGAGACCAGGTTGTGATCCTGGGAACACAGGATACCGAGACCATCACTGCTGATGAGATAGCTGGCTGGATGGGAACCATCTCTTACGAAGTTCTTTGCCTCTTTGGCAATAATAACAAACGGTCGTATAGTAGTTGAGATCTGACAACTTCGATACGAGGCAACTATAAGTTGAATATAACATGATACGGCAACGAGTAAAAAATATCATTGATGCCTGCGTTGAGCAGGGCATCAGCGAAGGAATCTGGTCAGAAGCGGTGGCTGGTAAATATACGATAGAAGTCCCTAAACGGGAGGGACAGGGAGATTTTTCTACCAACATGGCCCTTGTTTTGGCGGGAATACACAAAGGAAATCCACGCCAAATTGCCACCCAACTGGTAAGCCTGCTTGAGAAAGAGACTGAATATATTGAGCATCTGGAGATTGCTGGCCCCGGTTTTGTGAATATTTTTCTCAAACCAATGGTTTGGCAACATGCCCTTTTTTCAGTATTTGAACAGCGGGGCAAGTTCGGCCTTTCCTCTGTCGGCACCAACCGCAAGGTCATGGTCGAATTCGTCAGTGCCAACCCCACCGGCCCTCTCAGCGTTGGTCATGGTCGCCAGGCCATCCTTGGTGATGCCATTGCCCGTCTGCTGACAGCCACCGGACACGATGTTTTTCGTGAATACTATTTCAATGATGCCGGCCGACAGATGCGGGTGCTGGGGGAATCCACTCGCGCCAGGTATCTGGAACTCCTTGGTTTGCCTTCTCAATTCCCAGAAGATGGCTATCAAGGTGATTATATTCAGGATGTTGCCAGAGAAATGATTACCGAACACGGCGATGCTCTTAAAGATCATGCCGATGTCGCTCCCTTTACTGTCAAGGCCAAGGAGTTGATTTTCAAAAACATTTCCGGAACCCTTGGACGCATGGGTATCATCTTTGACAATTATTACAACGAACACACCCTTTACGAAAAGGGATTGGTCGATGCTGTGGTTGCTGACCTGCGATCCAAAGATCTGGTGTATGAAAAAGAGGGGGCCACCTGGTTCAAGACCACTGCATTTGGTCAGGAACAGGACCGGGTTATCATCAAGAGTACGGGAGAACCTACCTATCGCCTTCCAGACATCGCTTATCATCGCGAAAAATTCCGCCGCAACTTCGACTGGCTGATCAATGTCTTTGGCTCTGACCACATCGCCACGGTTCCGGATGTCTTGGCTGGTGTGCGAGCCTTGGGCTATGATGATTCCAAGGTGACCGTGGTTCTCCATCAATTTGTCACCCTGCTTCGTGATGGGAAACAAGTGAAGATGTCCACCCGCAAGGCAACCTTTATCACCGTCGATGAGCTTCTCGATGAGGTGGGAGTTGATGTGGCCCGTTTCTTTTTCATGATGCGCAAGGCCGACAGCCAGCTTGAGTTTGACTTGGATCTGGCCACCAAGGAAAGTCAAGAGAATCCGGTCTATTATGTCCAGTATGCCCACGCCCGCATCTGCTCGATTCTCCGTCAGGCCGAAGACAAAGGGGTGCAAAAGCGACCCATTATCGAAATTGACACAACCCTGCTCGTGGCCCCGGAAGAGCTGCAACTTCTCAAGAGCATGAACAGTTTCCCTGCCATGATTGAAGAAGCGGCCCTGGGTCTGGCTCCCCATCGGGTCATCTTTTTCCTGATGGAACTTGCAGGTCAGTTTCATAGCTACTATAACAAGCACAAGGTTATTACTGAAAATATTGCCCTGAGCCAGTCTCGACTCTGCCTGATAGAGGCCTTGCAAATTGTCTTTCACAATGGTCTGCACATTGTCGGATTAACGGCCCCGCAAGAGATGTGACGAAATACGGAAAAATGGCCGGAACTCCACGAAAACAGAAGAAAAAAATTAAATTTGAACTGACTATCAATGCCATTGCTGGCATTGGTGTCGTTTGCTTCTGCATCTTTTTATGGCTGTTTCTCATTGGTGTCTGGACCGGTGAATCGTTGTTGCGGCCAGCGAAACCGAAAAAAACCGAGCTTGTCACCACCGCAATTCTAAAAAAACAGCCCCCTGCACCGGAGCACACCAAGCCATGATCCGAAACGCCCGTATGGATGATGTCAAAACCATTCATTCTCTGCTCAATAATTATGCCGCCAAGGGTTTGCTCCTTGGTCGCTCGATCAGTTCTCTCTACGATCATTTACGAGATTTCATGGTGTTTACCGATGAGACGGGACACGTTTGCGGTGTTGCCGCTCTGCAAATAAGCTGGGAAAATCTGGCTGAAATCAGATCGCTGGCGGTCTTGGAAACGACCCAACGACAAGGCATTGGCGCCGCGCTCATCCAAGCCTGCCTTGACGAGGCCAGGAGGCTGGAAATTGATAAAATATTCACCCTGACCTATCAAGCCGGTTTCTTTCGGAAACAGGGCTTTGTCGATATCGATAAGCACGATCTCCCCCATAAAATCTGGAGCGACTGCCTCCATTGCCCCAAATTCCCTGACTGTGATGAAGAGGCCCTTATCTTCACCATGAACAAGAAGAATCACAGATAATCAACAAGAAGAAAAAAATATGATTGGAAAACTCTTAACAAAAGTCTTCGGCAGCACCAATGATCGGGCCCTCAAACAGATCGCTCCTTTCGTAACCAGAATCAATGAACTGGAGGCTCCGCTCTTAACCATCGACGATGCCCAGTTGGCCGCCCATACCATTGCCTTCAAAGAACGACTGGCCCAGGGCGAACCCGTTGATGCCCTGCTCCCCGAATCTTTTGCGGTCATGCGCGAAGCGGCCAAACGCGTCCTCGGGGAACGGCATTACGATGTCCAGCTCATTGGTGGGGTCATTCTCCACCAGGGAAAAATCGCCGAGATGAAGACCGGCGAAGGAAAAACCCTGACCTCCACCCTGCCCGCGTATCTCAATGGACTGACCGGCAAAGGCGTACATGTCGTCACCGTCAACGATTATCTGGCCGCCCGCGATGCCGAATGGATGGGCAAGGTCTTCCAATTTTTAGGCATCAGCGTTGGTAAAATCGTCCACGGCATGGACGATAACGCCCGCCGTGCCGCCTATGGCGCTGACATCACCTACGGCACCAACAATGAGTTTGGCTTTGATTACCTGCGCGATAATATGAAATTTGAACTCAGCGACTTCTGTCAACGCGGATTTAACTTTGCCATTGTTGATGAAGTCGATTCCATCCTCATTGATGAGGCCAGAACCCCGCTCATTATCTCCGGCCCAGCCGAGATTTCTACCGAATTGTATGTCAATGTTGACACAATCATGTCCCATTTTCATGAAGGTGAGCACTATACCGTTGATGAAAAGGCGCGACAGGCGGCCTTGACCGAAGAGGGTGTGGCCTTGGGCGAACAGCTTTTGGAGATTGAAAATCTCTATGACCCTTCAAGCATCGAGCAGTTACATCATCTGACCCAGGCCCTCAAGGCTCACACCCTTTTTCAAAAGGATGTCGATTATATCGTCAAAAATGGCGAGGTAATTATCGTTGACGAGTTTACCGGTCGCACCATGGAGGGCAGGCGGTACAGCGAAGGCCTGCATCAGGCCCTTGAGGCCAAAGAACATGTCGCCATCCAGAAAGAAAATCAGACGCTCGCTTCCATCACCTTTCAGAACTATTTCCGCATGTACGATAAGCTCTCGGGCATGACCGGCACCGCCGACACCGAGGCGCCTGAATTCAAGAAGATTTATGATCTCAGCGTCATCATCATGCCCACCCACCAGCCCATGATCCGCAAAGATTTTTCCGATGTGATCTATAAAAATGAGGCAGCAAAATATCGAGCGGTCGTGGAAGAGATCAAAAATCTGCATGAAAAAGGCCAGCCAGTCCTGGTAGGCACTATTTCCATTGATGTCTCCGAAAAGATATCTGCCATGCTCCAGAAAACCAAGGTACCCCACGATGTCCTCAATGCCAAACAGCACGATCGAGAAGCTGAAATCATCGCCGGTGCTGGTCAATTGGGCAAAGTCACCATTGCCACCAACATGGCAGGCAGGGGGACTGATATCAAGCTGGGGGCCGGGGTACGGGAAGTTGGAGGCCTTCATATCCTGGGCACTTCGCGCCACGAATCGCGCCGCATAGACAACCAGTTGCGGGGCCGCTCGGGACGACAGGGCGATCCTGGATCTTCCCGTTTTTATCTCTCTTTAGAGGACGATCTGCTTCGCATTTTTGGTTCTGGACGCATTGCGGGGATCATGGACAAACTGGGCATGGAAGAAGATGAGCCCATTGAACACAACATGATCTCTAAAGCAATCGAGAACGCCCAGCGCAAAGTTGAAGGCCACAACTTTGATATCCGCAAGCACCTCCTTGAATATGACGATGTCATGAACATGCAACGAGAGGTGATTTATCGCCAACGACGAGAGGTTCTGGCCGGTGAAAATCTGATAGCAGTGGTGAAGAATATGACCGTTGATCTTGCCGATAGCGTGGTTGAGGAATTTGCCCAGGAACGCACCGCCTCCGAAGATTGGGATTGGCAGGATTTTGACAAACGGATACTGACCACCTTTAATATCCAACCCGACTGGACCCAGCAGGATAAAACCGGCATGGACAGGGAAGGATTCCGCAAAAAACTGCATGAATTGGTTGCGACTGCCTACACTGCCCAGGAGCAGCACAACAGCATCCCGGTGCAACGCCATCTGGAACGGGTGGTGCTCTTACAGACAGTTGACACTCTCTGGAAAGAACATCTGCTGGCCATGGATCATCTAAAACAGGGAATCGGACTACGGGGTTATGGTCAAAAGAACCCCTTGATTGAATACAAGAAAGAGGGCTATAATCTTTTTCTTCGCATGATTGAAACCGTCAAGGAAGAAACCGTCTCTACCCTGATGCGAGTACAGGTAGTGCAGGAAGACGAAGTAGCAAGACGCGAAGAAGAATATCGTCAGCAACAGGCCCAAGAGATACAACTCAATATGGGGGCTGCCGGTGTGCAAGAACCCGAGACTCCACCGCAAAAAAAACCAGTACAGCGAGAAGCTGATAAGATCGGCCGCAATGCTGACTGTCCCTGCGGTTCGGGTAAAAAGTTCAAGAAATGTTGCGGGGTACCCCGCTAAGCCGTCGTTCAAAAATAACCAGTTCGTTTTAGGTTCATGAACGGCATAAAGGGCCGTAAAGAAATGGATAAAACAATGTGTTATTTCTTAACGGCCCCTAATTGACAACAATGGAAATCATTTTATTTTATCCAAGGAGCAACATACATGGCTAAATACATTGGTGTTCTCACCGCCGGTGGTGACTGTCCGGGCTTGAACGCGGCCATTCGGGCCATCGGTAAAGGTGCTATGCAGACCAATATGCGAGTTATCGGCTTTCGTGATGGCTTTCGCGGCCTCATGGAAAACCGAACGGTTCCTTTAGAGGGTGAATCGATGATGGGCCTGCTGACCTTAGGTGGCACCATCCTGGGAACCAGCCGTGACAAACCGCATAAGATGCCAGTGGGTGGTACCTTGATGGACATGACCGATGTCATTGTCGATAATTACCATCGTCATCATCTGGATGCTCTGGTCTGTATCGGTGGCGGTGGGACCCAGAAAAACGCCTACCGCCTGGCTCAGAAGGGAATCAACATCATTACCCTGCCCAAGACCATTGACAATGATGTGGCCATGACCGACATCACTTTTGGTTATGATACGGCCCTGTCCATTGCCACCGAAGCCATTGACCGCCTGCACTCCACTGCCCATAGCCATCATCGTATTATTGTGGTTGAAGTCATGGGGCACAACAGCGGCTGGCTCGGACTTGGGGCCGGTCTGGCAAGTGGCGCCGATGTCATACTCATTCCTGAAATCCCCTACGACCTGCAATCGGTGGCCAGTGCCATTCGCAAACGACTGCATCGAGGCCGCAACTTCAGCATCGTGGCCGTCTCGGAAGGCGCCTTGTCACTGGAAGAACATGGTATTTTAAGCACCTTGCAGTCCCGCAAAGAAGAAGCCAAGGCCCATGATGAACGCAAAGATCTGCGACAAGTCATGGATGAGCTGACAGACTTTGAGGCCAAACGAAGCAATCACACCCAGCTCCTGGCCCAGATGTTGGAAAAAACGACCGGGCTTGAGGCCAGACTGACCATCCTTGGCCATGTCCAGCGAGGAGGCACACCATCCGCCGCCGACTGCGTCCTCTCTACTAAACTAGGAACAGCATGTGTGCGCCTGATTGAACAAGGAAAATTTGGAGTGATGGTTGCGGTGCAGGGCCGTAAAATTGTTCCGGTCCCCTTGGAGGAAGTAGTGGGAAAACGCAAGGTGGTGCCGCTGGATCACCCCTGGATTGAATCCGCCCGTAGCGTAGGCACCTGTATGGGTGATTGATAATTGATAAAAAAAGGGTATCGAACAACTTCCATTGAAATCGCCGATACCCCCTGCCCTGCTTCTGTCCTTTACCCATATTTCCGCTGGACACCGGAGTTATGGGACGCAGGAGGTGG
>DYDK01000066.1:0-7500 GCA_020717935.1 Desulfocapsa sp. | reverse complement strand
ATTATATTTTTTTCCGAGAAAAAACAAGCAAGATCATGGAATTTGTTGGAAGAATTAAGCTGGGATCAATGAGCAGGAGTTGTGTCACAGATTTCTTTCACAGAGAATAATAGTCATTAAATTCACGATTTCAACGAGTTCTCTTGTCTTCTCCTCTTCATGATTAGCACAGGCGCTGGACAAAGCCTGACCAATTTTTATCAGATCACCATAGCGGGAAGAGCAGGGTGAATCAGTCAGTTCTGGATAGATCAATTGACAGGCGGTCAGGTTGAACGAGAGCAGGCGGTAAACTCGATGCATTTCCGGCCTTTTCTGGCCCCAGGTGATCTCGTCGGGGAGCAGGCCTGTCGTTGCTGAACGAAAGAGATGGCGGCCTATTCCTTGATGGTAAAACATGGTTGCCGGTGTGCCGAGGAGAAACTCGACAATGCGCCGGTCGAGCAAAGGGTAGCTGTATTCCAGGCGGTTGGCAAAGGCCGAGGCTGCCCAGGATTCCATTCGTCCCTGGATATGACCATTGTCAAGGTAGGCGAGCATATGCCCTTTGATGGTTGTCTGGGGTTGCATGGTCAACACGGCATCGTTCTGATGGTGTTGTATTGCCTCCGTAAGATAAGGGGAAAAAGATTGAGAAGCCAGAGCGGCAGTCATTTTCATCTCTGATTTAACCTTTGGCATATGGCGGTACAGGCGGCGAGGAATAAAGGGTAGAAGGGCATGATGGTAGCAATGAGCCAACAGGCTTTTGATATGTTTTTTTCCCTGCTGGTTGGTATGGGATAGCTCTTGGAACAGCTTCCACCAGTGGCCATGTCGCAGCATGTCAGCGAAATAGGCGTTGCCGTGGTAGGTGCAGAGCTCGTCACCGCCCCAACCCGAAAGGATGGTGCGGGAGTTGTGCTCCTGGGCCGCTGAGCGGACAAAATCTTCATAGACAAATCCGGCGGAATCGCCATAGACGATGATATGCTGTCGTATGCGGCGGATAACATCTTCGGCGCTGATGGGAACGAAGTGGTGCGCAATCTCTTCTTGCTCGGCAACGGCCTGACTGTAGGCGAATTCCCAATTGTTGGGGTCTTCGTTCTCTCCCGGAGGATGGAGCCAGTTGAAGGCAAGGAGTTTTTTGCCATCTTTTTTCAGGTTGCGGGCGGCAATAACGGCGATGGTGGAGGAATCAAGGCCACCGCTCAAATGGGTCGTGATGGGATAAGTGGACCGGCTTTGCGCTTCAACAGCCTGTTCAAGGAGTTCTCGTAGTCGAGCAGCATAGGCTTTTCGGTTGGGATAGGATTGTTTGGGGGCATCTTCAGGTCGCCAGTAACATTGTCGAGAGTGGGAATCGGGGCGAATGGTCAGGCTGTGGCCGGGCGGCAGTTTTTCTATATCTTGAAAAAAACTGAGGGATTTATCCACCAGGAGCATGTTGACAAGATAATTGGCAACGGCCGCATCATTGAGCTTTTTGGGTATGTCGGGATGGGCGGTCAAGACCTTGAGATCATTGGCGCAGACAAAGAGCGATTCGCTGAGATAAAAATAAAAGGGTTTGACGCCAAGCTGGTCGCGGGCACAAAAAATGAGATTTTGGGTATCATCAACAATGACAAACGCGAAATCTCCCAGCAGGTGGCCGGGGCAGTCCGTGCCCCAGCGCTGGTAAGCGGCAAGGATGAGTTCGCTGTCAGCAATTTGGGGCAGGGGGCGATTGACCAAGCCCAGCTTTTGCCTCAATTCCAAACGGTTGTCCAGCCGTGCATCCAGGGTTATGGTCAGCGGCCCGTGCTGGTAGGGCAGGTTCTCTAATTGCGATTCCGGGGTCGTCCATAACGAGGCATGTCCCAGACCGATGTGGTTCTGGCACCATATCTGGTTGCTGTCAGGGTGCCAGTAGGAAGCGCCATTGTGCAGATAGCCCAGATATTCCAGATCTACAGGCCTTTCGTCACGGTTATAGAGGCAAAAAAAAGAACTCATGGGCGAGGCAGCACACACTGAACAACAGGTCGTGTTAGTGACTTACAGATTGTTTTCTTATGTTTTTTACAAGAAAACAATCTGCGAAAGGCACTTATCCCGTTCATCGTGGCCATTATACTGTTGTGAGTCATCTATACAGCAATGGGAAACTGACCCCTACGCACGGCACTGTTTATGGCTCCGGAGGAACCAGTTTCCCGTTGGCGATTGCGGACAAGCCTTATGAAGCGGAGAGCTTAAGTCGTGTTGCGATTTTTATGATGTTGTTGGGCCGTAAAAATTCATATACGGATCTTCAATTGCATAAAAAGTGGAGCCGTGCTTCGTGGCACTCATTTCCAGTTTACTCATGGCTGGTGGGCACCATGTTTTTTTTGTGGTCGTAAGCTTTTGTTCTTGCCCGCTTTGTTGAGTCTTCATCATTTTTCTCCTTATGAAGAATAGGGGAAGGGGGTAGGGTAGTCTGTCTGAAAAGTAATCAGAAGAGAAAAAATCTTCTATGAAAGAAAAATATCATATTGCAGACCTCGTAATTGGACATTGTATTCTGAAATGATGCTACAGTAAGATGCTGTAAATTCATATATTTACAGTTTTTAACTACCACCATACAAAATTGGACACCAGGCACAAAAACACGCAGTTGTTATTTGCTAAAAACAATAATTCCAAACAGTTATAGGATGCAGGTCTCGACAAATCAAGAAAATGACCGTTTTACTGTTGTCGAGGTCTGTATTGGGAGAAAAAAGCAAGAACTAAATAACGGAAAAATAGGGGCAGTTTCTTGCTTTTTCAAACTTGATGGTCTCGCAAAAAGTCTGGATTATCATAATGTTATTTCGAGCGACAGTGATAAGTCTTAATAATATCAAGCGGTTGATAAGAAAAAAATCTCACTGTCGCTCGAAATGACTGGCTTTTTTGTACTTTTTACGAGACCATCAAACTTTAATCGCATTTCCGTGCGGTGCAAGGGGGCAAAGATGAATTTTCCAGTAATCACAGACCAATGAGCCAGAATAGAAGAGGGCTGTATGCCGAAAGAGATTACAAAAAACGGTTTTTCTCAAGAAGGAGTTAGGGCAGGGTTTCACAATGGTGAACAATGGCCTCATGCACGCCAGCTTGGGCCGAGAAAGAAAAAGGGAAGCGGAGACGAAAGATCGGCACTGAATTGAGCAGGGTTGTCAGATAGGGCAGGGCACGGGGCTTCAAGAAAGGGAATTCATAGAGATGGGCGGGTTGCAGGGCCTTGAACTTGTCGAATCCGTGGATTTCAGAAATAGTAATGGGCAAGGGAGCGGGCAGGGTTGTGTCAACAAGCTGTGGGTCAAGGGTAAAGATGCCGTGCACGGGTTTATTGGCGGCGCTGAATGAGGCTGCTTTGTGACCCAGGGTTTCAATAGCACGGTAGGGGCGATGGTAGGGGTGGGAACTGGCGGTCATGAACCGGCCATCTTCGAAGAACGAGGGGAGCTTGTCGTCGCAAACCAGTGGGTGGCCGCAATGGAGGAAAAAGTCAATCATTGTTGACTTGCCGCCCATGGACGGGGCAATAAAGAGAATGCGTTTGTCAGTGACATCTACGGCCCCGGCATGAAGGAAATGGTAACGGTTTTCCAGGGTATAATAGAGTGGTAAGAGCAGGTGAATGAACCAGAATGCCAGCAACTCGTCATTTCCTTGGGTCTCCAAGGTATAAAGAATCGTTTGTTCGCCGCTACGCCAGTAAAATCGCAGCACATTTTCGACCTCGTAACAAAATTCCCGCCCTGATTCATAATCTTCAAACGAGGTGTTGCTATGAAGAAAAACCTTTCGGCCATGGGCATGGTAAAAAAACAATCGGGATGACAGCTCTTCTTCCAAGGCCTTGGGCGCCGCGGCGGACAAATAAAGAAAATCCTGGGAAGCGGCCGTGTTGACACGGGAAACAAAACAGGGCAATTCTAAGGGGAATTCGCAGTCGCTACAAATTCCCGTGCCATAAATCTGATAGATGTTCATGATGGGTCCCAGATAAATGCTGAGACTATGGTAAAAAGCTCATGGCCTGGTTGTCCGGTGAGAATAACATCGCCGCATTGCGACCAGGCATGGGCTTTTAAGTGTTCGTTGAGATCGTTTGCATCTTTCATCACCCCTAAGTAAAAAATACCAGGAATCTTGCGTCGTTGGAGCATTCTTTGAGCGGTTAAGGCCTGGGCGAGACAGGCGCTTTCCCAAGGGGTGTAACGAGCGGCTTTGTGAATGGCATGGCCAACAGAAAGAACGATGGCTTTTTGTGGGTCAGATAAGGGTGAAAAACATGGATAGCTCTGGGTTTGTTTCAGGGAGCGCGTGAGCCAGCGAAAAGGAAGGGTGAGGATGGCCGCACGATGGATGCCGAGAAAGACGCAGGATTCCATCAGTAATGTTTTTTCGGCGGTGGGCAGGTTGATGAATTTCTGACTCAATTGCCACAGTCTTTTCATCCGCCACGATGGCCGTGATTTCAAGGTATGAGGAGCGGAGCTTGCTGTCATTGTCCACATTCGCTTGGGCGTGTGATTTCAGTCTGTTGTATGGAGATAAGGTGATTATCAAGCATCTCCTGCAAGAAAGAAAGAATGTCGGCACGGCATGAGTTCTCAGGAACATCATATTCGGCGACGAGCTTTTCACAAAGGGTGGTAAAGGAAATTTCCTGTTCTATGAGTTCCCAGATACGAGTGGCTACGGGGTTAAGGCCGATATAATTGCTCGATGCCATATCGAGGATAACGGTTTCATCATCAATGCTGGTAGAGAGTTTGTCTGCGGCCCGACAGAGAATGATTGTGTTGAGATGGGCATTGTCGAGTGATAAAAGGGTGTGATCGGTCATGGGATGGCTTTTCTCTTATTGTGTTAATATTGAAGGGCGGGCTGTCATTTTTCTCCTGAATACTTGTTTTATAAACACGCTTTCAGGTGTTTGAAAAAAACATCGTGGGAAATTCCAGCGAATTTTAGTGCCTTACCCCTGAAAGCTTATCATAAAAAACAAGAAATTTTTTATGCAATCTTGCCAACCCTTGACAATAAAGAATCGTAGCCTGGATGAAGCGAAGCGGAATCCAGGGAAAATCCGGTCGTCATGGCAACACCGGTCGTTTGGGGACATGGTCATTTGGGGACACGATCCCGAATTATGGTCATTTGGGGACACGATCCCGAATTAAAAAGCCAATTCGGGTCATGTCCCCAAATGACCATGTCCCCAAACGACCTACTGGCCACTAACCACTTGGGTTGCGGGCGTTAGTCCGCATGAGGAGAAAACATCCAGTATTGGGCATTCTGCAACAAAAACAGCTCCTTCTTGTGTGATCACGACAGGGACTTTACAATTTATGGTCTCGTTCATCAAGGGGTCTCTTTTGAGAGAAAAGAAAGCATAATAGGGGGGAGGCTCATCGTCAAATCCGTGGGAGAACCCTCTGTCCATGGTTTAATAGTGCAACAATGACCCCTCCTTGCGGGCAATTTTCAAACTCATCCACAAACTATAAATACCGGTCGTCATTAATGCAATAGAAAACAAAGCCAGGATGATAATCTGGCGGCGGATGTCGGCCAGGCTGGCCCCGTTAAGCAGGACTTGGCGCAGGGCCTCAAGACCGTGGGTCATGGGAAAGATGGTTGAAAATGGCTGGAGCCAGCCGGGCAGAAGAGACACCGGATAGAGCATTCCGCCCAGCAGTCCTGAGCCCATGGCCATAAATGAGCTGATCGGGCTGCCTCTTTTGAAGGCGATAATAAAGGCTGCCGATAAAAAACCAAGTCCGAAAAAGGGGAACAGGGCTAGCAGAAACGAGACGAGGACGGTGCCAATCCCGTTGATATGAAGTTTGGCCCCAAAAATCAGGATACCAAAGAGGAGATAAAAAGCAATTCGCAGGGTAGCGGTAAAGAGATTATACGCATATGAGGAAAGAAGAATGGTGGCCGTGGCTGTGGGGGTTACCAGGAGGGCCTCCAGGGTGCCCACCATCTGGGCCATGCGTATCTCGTTGGCGAAGGTTTCGGTGGAGATGGTGAGGTAATCGGTAAGGGCAATGCCGATAAGAATAAAGGCAAAGAAATCACCATTATAGGGAGCCAGGGCGGGCAGGCTTTGGGTATCAAACATCTTGGAGACCAGCGACAGGGTAAAGGTGGTCAGGAGAATGCCGAATCCCTGCATGAAAAACTGCAGGCGGTAACTGGCCGCAATCTTGAAGTCACGGACAAGGAAGGCCCAGGGCTTGAGAAGGTGGGGAAGAATGGCTTTCATGGTTGGCTGCCTCTGGCTGATGGCGGTGTGGATGGGTGTTGGGCGCTTACCAGGTGGGTGAAGGCGGTCTCTAAGGGCTCGATTATCTGACTGCACTCATGGATGTGTATGCCGTTGTCACACAGGGTTTTGAGCAGGTTGGGAATCTGATCGCGGGGCCGGCTGAAGGTGCAGGTGAAAGTGGTGTCACCGGTTTCCGATATGGAAGAGGGTTGAAGCGTGAAGTCGTGTTGGCTGGTCAACAGGGGGTGCAGGATGTTGACGACGAGGCGATAGCGCTGATCGTGTCCAAGAAGGAGTTTGATGGCAGCAGGGGTGTCGCTGTGCAGGGCCTGGCCATGATGGATGATGGTTAGGCGGTTGCAGAGTTCTTCGGCCTCGGTGAGGTTGTGGGTGCACCAGAGGATGGTTTTTTTATGGTCGGCGGCAAGGGTTTTTTTGGTGAAATTCAGAAGATTGCGGGCGGCAATGGGATCAAGGCTGGCCGTGGCTTCGTCAAGGAGCAGGATGTCGGGTTGGGCCAGCATGGCCCGGGCAATGGCGATGCGTTGTTTCTGGCCGGTGGAATAGGACATGAAACGAAAATTAGCCTTGGCGGTCATGTCGGTAAGTTCAAGCACCTCGGCGACTCGTCGTTTTTTGACGGCACCTTGCAGATTATAGAGGGAGGCAAAGAAATCAAGATTATCTCGTCCCGTGAGTCGCCAGTAAAAGGTGCGGTCATTGGCGCTGACCAGCCCGATCTTTTCCCGAATCAGGTGCGGAGACTGGCAGGTGTCCAGGCCCGCGATGGAGGCCCGTCCGCTGTCTGGAGTGATGAGAGTGGCCAGAATCTTGATAATCGTGGTCTTGCCGGCGCCGTTAGGGCCAAGCAGCCCCATGATCTCCCCTTTACCGACCGTAAAGGAAACATCTCGCAAGGTATTGATAATGCGAGGTTGCCGAAAGAACAGGCTTCGCCAGTTGCGTTCAGTGAAAGATTTGGAGATGTGATGTAGTTCGATCATGGGGTTGGCAGGCAAGTGGATTATCCGAGTCCCTAATTCTACTTTGTCACATTCAACATCAACCACCCCTAACCCCTCCTTATCAAGGAGGGGAATAAAGTTTCCCCCCTGATTCAGCTGTCCATGCCCCACAAATAATGCTGGACACCGGGAGATTTTTTATGTATACACTGTTGTATGAAATTATGCGGCCTGACATTTACGAAAGAG
>DYDK01000065.1 GCA_020717935.1 Desulfocapsa sp. | reverse complement strand
ATTCTCACGAAGCTCTTGTTTCTCAAGCATCTCGGGGTTTCCGTTCAAACACTAGATATTATTTCTTTGCCTTACCAGCCTGCTTCGAAGCCTTCTTTTTCTTCCCTGCCTTATCATCATCTTGAGTGGTCAAAGGACAACTGGAACATCGCTTTCCTTTTTTTTCAAACTTGTGACAACACTTTTTCTTTTCACCCATGATCACGACTCCATGATAGGAAGAAAACAAGCAAACTTATTTTTTCTCAGTTGCTGGCGCAGCTTCAACCTTTTCTTCTTTCTTTTCAGTTGTCTTTGCCTCCGGTTTTTCAATAGATATCAACTCCACATCGAAGAGTAATACCGAATTCGGCTCAATAACCGGTGGGGCACCCTGCTCGTCATAGGCCAAATTGGAGGGAATGGCAAGTTTATACTGGGCACCGACATCCATAAGCTTCATAGCCTCGCTCCAGCCAGGAATAACCTGATCAACACCAAAGACCGCCGGTTCGCCCCGCTTGCGGGAATCATCAAAAACCTTACCATCAACAAAAGTACCGGAGTAATGCACTTTCACCTGATCGCCGGCCTTGACCTTCTCGCCACTACCTTTTTTGACCACTTCATACTGCAAGCCGCTGGCTGTTACCACAACCCCTTTTTTATCTTTATTTTTGGCCAAATACTCGCTACCGACCTTCTTATTTTTCTCCTGCATCTCTTTTACCTGGGTTGCCTGTTTTTCCTGCATCTTGGTGGCGAATTCTTTTTGAACAGCAGCCACTTCTTCAGGAGTCAGCAAAGGCTTATTGCCATTGTAAGCATCGGTAATACCAAGGAGAAGACTGTCATAGTTGATGTCGTCTTTCATACCCTTAAAATAAGTCCCCACATCAAGACCCATGCTGTACCCAAGTTTATCTTTGGGGTCAGCGAGCTTATTTTCTGGTTTATCTTTGTCTGCCGCAAAGCCCAAGGTCGGGAAAACCAACAGTGTTGCCAGGGCATATACCTTGAATCTGTTCATTACCATCATCTCCTTAAGATAAATTTTTCTCAAACAACGATCCAGCTACCATCCATTGGCACAGTTAAACAAATAAGCACCTGAAAAACAGATTCATAATTATAATCACTCATTACAGAGAAGCAAGAAAAATACTACAAAACGACCAGGGTTACCCCCCGATTCCCCTTATTGAGATTGATATTTGTACCCAGTTGCGGAAAATGGCGCAAAAGATCGCGGGTCGGGCCGGATTTCTGTCGAAAATCTTCACCAAAGATAAACGAGTGAATCTCACCCCTTGCCTGAAGATGTTCCAGCACCTTCCGGCACTCAATACCGATGGCACCGCCCTTACCACTCGAACCGTATCCATGGATCACCGTGAGAACCCGCAGATTCTGCTGGCGACTGTTTTCTATCTCCATTCGTAATTTTTGCATGGCACCCTCAACAAATGGGCGGCCGAGTTCCAAATTGACAACTCTGTGAAAGACCCCGCCCACCGAACCTGTTTTTGGCGTTATATCCTGTACGCCCCCACAGTATGGGCATACAGACCCACCACTCTCAATTTCATTGCCGCAGATCTGACAGAGCACCACGCCTTCCTCCTCTCCTACTACACCCGCCGTGCCGAGATCACTGCATCCAATTGCCGAAGATGCTGAAGCAATATTTGAAGATGCTCAAGATCAGCCACCTCCAGACTTATCTGCAACTCAACGGTGCCTGCAGGAGTCATTCGGGTTGGAATGCCGAGAATATTAGCATCCTCGGCATTGATGGCGGCACTGATGGTTGCAACAATTCCACGCCGATTCTCAGCCGTTACCAGAATTTCCACCTGATGCTGCGCGCTTTGAACTGCCGCCCAGGAAACGGCTACCCAGCGATGCGGATCGGTGGCCAACAGTTTTTCACAATGAGACTTATGCACTGAAATACCACGGCCAGTGGTGATAAAACCAATAACCGGATCGCCGGGTACTGGATGGCAACACTGACTTATTTTGACCAAAATGCCATCAATTCCATCAATGGTAATAACCGATCCCCCCCCCTGGGAACCACCTTTCTGCTGACTCACCATCTGGGCCGCCATCTCCTGCGGACTCAACACCCCGATTGTGGCGTGTGCATCGCGAAACTCGGGCGGCTGTAAGGCCTTAACCAAACCCTGTACCGTGACAATACCGCTACCAACCTTGATCAACAGGTTATCAAGGGAATTGCAGCGTAGCTCTTTGAGCAAGAGTTTGATATGCCCACCTTTAACCATCTTTTTCAGATTGGTTTCATAGCGTTTCAGCTCCCGTTCACAGATCTCTCGACCAATATTCAGCGCCTGTTCATTTTCCTCCCGACGAAGCCAGGCTCGAATTCGTGACCGGGCTCGACTGGTGGTGATAATATCCAGCCAGCCCCGCCGTGGGCGCTGGGTTTTTGATGTAACGATTTCAATAATATCACCATTCTGCATCTCATAGCGTAAAGGCACAAGCCGCTCATTGACCTTGGCTCCTACACAACGATCCCCGACTTCAGTATGAATGGCATAGGCAAAATCAATGGGACAGCTCCCCTTAGGAAAGCCCTTAACCTCCCCCCCAGGAGTCAAAACATAGATCTCGGGGCTGTACAGCTCACTGCGAACATTCTCAAGGAACTCTCGAGGGTCTTCAACCTCCTGGAGCGAGCCCACCAATTTTTTCAGCTCACGAAACAGCTTGACATCGTTGCCGCCAATTTTCTGTCCCTCTTTATAAGCCCAATGAGCAGCAACACCTTCCTGAGCAACCCTGTCCATTTTTTCAGTACGAATCTGGACTTCAATAAAATTATTCTGTGGCCCCACCACCGTAGTATGCATCGATTGATAATTGTTGGCCTTGGGGGCCGAGATAAAGTCCTTGATCCGCCCTGGAACCGGCGACCAGTTTTCATGCACCACACCAAGGGCGGCATAACATTCATCCACCGTATTGACAACGATACGAAAGGCCACTTTGTCATACACCCTCTCAAAAGGGATTTTCTGGGAAACAAGTTTTTTATAGATAGAATAGATATGCTTGGGACGGCCAATAATACGAATCGGAAAGATCTTGCTTGCGGCCAGCTTGTCATGAAGGGTACGAATCACCTCATCAACATAGTGCTGGCGTTCTTCGTAGGAGCTTTCAAGCTTGGCACTGAGTTCACGAAAGTCATCAGGGTGGAGATAGCGGAAAGATAAGTCCTCAAGTTCTCGTTTCAACCAGTCAATACCCAGACGACTGGCCAGCGGGGCGTAGAGATCCATGGTCTCGCGGGCCATGTTTGCCTGATATTCTGGCTCAACGGTGTCAAGGGAGCACATATCCTGAAGGCGATCAGCGAGTTTGACCAGCAAGACGCGAATATCAGCGGCAATCGAGAGCAGCATCTTGCGGACATTCTCAGCATGATGCACCAACTGGCTATTATAATGAACGCTGGTAATGCGGCTGCAACCGTCAACAATAAGCGCGACATTAGAACCAAAATCCTTGGTTAACTGTTCAAGACTGACCCCTCGCTTGAGCACGCCATGCAATATTCCGGCAACAATGGTATCCCGATCGAGATGCATGGATGCCAAGGTAGATGCGACCTCCTGCACATGCTCCAGATATGATACCCCCGAAAAATGCTGCTGATTGGCATAAGTCGTAACGGCAAGTTCCCAGGCCTTATCAATAGGCTCCAGATCAATGTCGTGAAGATAGCTCTTGGCAATAGTCTTCAGGCCAATGACCGCCGGGATGGGGGTGGTCATTGCAGTCATGGACAGGTTCTCATTGACGGTCACGGCAGATTCCTGGTCAGCCCTCTATCTGATTCAGAGCGGCACTTATCTGATCGTGCAGATACTTCACCGCCTGATCAGGAGCAAGATCCACAGTCAAGCCATCACGACGATGACGAATCTCGATCATCCCATCCTTGCCCAAACGAGTCCCGACTGTCACCCGAAAAGGGATCCCCAGCAGATCGGCATCCTTGAACTTGGAACCTGGCCGCTCATCCCTATCATCAAGCAGAACCGTCAATCCTTGAGTCTGCAACTGGGCATACAGCGACTCGGCCACCGCCGTTATCGCCCCATCCTTCAGGCCAAGATTGAGGATAATCACCTGGGCAGGAGCAATGGCCACCGGAAAAACAATTCCATTGTCATCATGATTCTGCTCGATAGCCGCTGCGACAATACGGCTGATACCAATCCCGTAACATCCCATAATCATAGGTCTTTCATGACCATCCTGATCTTGAAAAACGGCCCGCATGGGGGAAGAATACACCGTTCCGAGTTTGAAAATATGACCCACCTCAATGCCTTCAATCTGGCCCAGCACCCCGCCGCAATGAGGGCAGGGGTCATCCTCGGCAATCTGACGAAGATCGGCAAGAATATCCACCTCAAAATCACGACCCAGGTTCACATTTTGCAGATGGAAATTTTTCTCGCCAGCACCGACCACACAATTTCGCATGGTGGCAATCTCGAAATCAGCCACCACCTTCATTTTCAAGCCAAGGGCCCCCACAGGCCCAAGATAGCCAGTGGGAACACCCGTCAAATCAAAAACGGCCTTATCTTCGGCAAGCTCCACGACCGCCGCCCCCAGCAGGTTTTTAAGTTTTACTTCCTGGACTTCACGATCACCACGAACGAGAACAGCAAGTGCATAGCCCTGCTGGCTGTTTTCGCCCGCTGTCCCTACACCCTCTGCCCCCCCAGTCACCATATAAATCAAGGTCTTAATCAGTTTATCCGACTTGATTCCCAAAAACTCGCACACCGCCTCCACCTTGCGTTTTCCTGGAGTCTCAATCTTTACAAGGGCAAGCAAGGGTTCCACACTTGCATCCGCAGTGGCCTTAATCGCTGCTTTTTCCACATTGGCCGCATAGTCGCAATGCTGACAGACTGCCAGTGTATCCTCGCCCGTCTTAGCCAATACCATAAATTCATGAGAATAACTGCCGCCAATACTCCCGCTGTCGGCCTCTACGGCTCGGAATTGCAGACCGCAACGGGCAAAGATGCGTTGATAGGCGGCATACATCTTCTGATAACTGATACCCGCCTGTTCATCGTCCACATCAAAGGAATAGGCATCCTTCATGATAAATTCTCGTCCCCGCATAAGCCCAAACCGAGGTCGAATCTCGTCACGAAACTTACTCTGAATCTGATACAAATTAAGCGGCAGTTGTCGATACGAACGCACCTCACCGCGCACCAGATCAGTAATCACCTCTTCATGGGTCGGCCCCAGACAGGATTCACGATCATGACGATCAGTAAAGCGCAGCAACTCCGGCCCATATTTTTCATACCGTCCCGTCTCCCGCCACAGATCTGCAGGCTGAACCATCGGCATCAGTAATTCCAGGGCTCCAGCACGATTCATTTCCTCGCGGACTATCTGTTCAACCTTACGGATTGCTGCCAGCCCAAAGGGCAGATAAGAATAAACCCCGGCCGTGAGCTTGCGAATAAAGCCAGCCCGCAACATAAGACGATGGCTGATGACCTCGGCCTCAGCCGGCGTTTCCTTGAGTGTAGGAATAAAAGTCTGTGAATACCGCATCTATTTCTCTTCTTCGATAAGTTTGAGTTCCTGGAGGAAGACCGAAAGCAGTTCTTCCTCTTTGACTTTTTTGTACAATTTTCCCTTCTTAAAAATAATCCCGACACCTTTCCCGCCGGCCACGCCAATATCGGCCTCTCTGGCTTCACCCGGGCCATTGACCACACAGCCCATAACCGCGACCTTTATGGGTTTGGTCATGGTCTGCACGAAGCGCTCAACAGCCTCGGCCAAGGAAAAAAGATTGATCTGGGTTCGTCCGCAGGTGGGGCAGGAGATCAACTCTGGCCCTCGTTCTCGAATCTTGAGGGAACGAAGCAACTCAAAACCAACCCGTATTTCCTCCACCGGATCTCGGGTCAAAGAAATACGGAAAGTATCCCCAATCCCTTGATACAAGAGGATTCCAAGAGCGACACTGGACTTGACCGTCCCCGCTATGAGCCCGCCGGCCTCGGTGACACCAAGGTGCAGAGGGTAATCCGTTTGTTCGGCCAACGCTTGATAGCCACTCACTGTCGTGAGGGTGTCGGAAGACTTGATGGAGATTTTGATCTCAAAAAATCCCAAATTTTCAAGAAGGCGAACATTGCGAAGGGCGCTTTCGATAAGGGCCGTCGGATTTTCAGGGCTGGGATACCCGTGAACCTTCAGCAGATCCTTTTCAATGGAACCACTGTTAACCCCCACCCGAATAGGCACCTTATGCAGTTTGGCCGCATCCACCACCCGTGCCAGCTTGGACGGGCCTCCCAGATTTCCTGGATTGATACGGATGGCCTGGGCCCCATGCTCCATGGCCGCCACCGCCAGTCGCGAATCAAAATGAATATCAGCAATCAGAGGAATAGAGATCTTCGCCCGAATAGGGGTCAAGGATGCAGCTGCCTCCATATCAAGGACAGCCACCCGAATTATCTCACACCCAACTTCTTGCAGGGCATGGATCTGGGCAACGGTAGCTTCCACATTGCGGGTATCGGTATTGGTCATCGACTGCACGGCAATGGGACTGTTTCCACCAACCGGCACTCCACCCACCTCAATCTTTTTCGTCTGCCGCCGTAAAATCATTCGGACACCTTCTGCTGAGAACTCATTCTACTCTTTTGCAGCCAGCACCAAACTCAACTCGGCATCCGAGGCCCGCACATACAAAGGAGCGGCGGCGGCACAATCAAGATAGTGCTTCTGCTGAAACAACTCACCAGCCAACAAGCCAAGAGAGGCGGCACTAGGGGAGTGCAAGGGAAGCGGGGCACAGGTAAATCCATCTCCAAGTCGTTCTTGCCATAACTGCCCATACACCATAACCGCATCGCCGACAAAGAGTATCGGCTCGGTAATCTCAGAAGCAATTTCCTCGGCCAACTGCTGGGGGGCAATGGCTCGTATTCCCCCGACTCTTCGAGGAATCCCTTGCCTGTCAGGACGGTAAAAACAGAAGTACACCTCTTTTTTACGGGCATCAAGGACAGCGCAGATCAACCGTTCAGGGGAGCATCTCAGGGCCAGAGCATCAAGCGTCGAAATGCCCAACAAAGGTTTATCCAGGGCGAAAGCCAAGCCCTTGACGGTAGAAAGACCTATCCGCAGGCCCGTAAAACTGCCCGGCCCAATACTCACAGCCAGACCATCCACCAACAACCAGTCCGTTTCCGTCTCGATCAACAACCAATCAATCGCCGCAAGCAATCGCCGTGAATGGGTAACACTACTGTTAAGGGTTAAAGAAGCCACTACCTGCCCGCCTTCCATACCGCTCACACTCCCGCGGGTCAAGGCCACCGAACTGCACGAACTGGCAGTATCAATAGAGAGAATAAGGGGAAATTCCGCACTCACTTACTGAAAATCCTGACAAGATCGTTATAAAAAACAAAGATCATCAACGAACCAAGCAAGACCATACCGCACTGCTGAGCAATCACCTGTACCCTTTCAGACAAAGGCTTACGGCGGATAGCCTCCACGCTCATAAAGACAAGATGACCGCCATCAAGCACCGGCACCGGCAAGAGGTTCAAGATTCCAAGGTTAACACTGAGCAGCCCCATGAAAAAGACAAGGTGAATCCATCCCGCCGCCATCTGCTTACCGGCAAGCTGGGCGATAAGGATGGGGCCACCCATTTCGGACATGGGCACCACCCGTTGCACAAGCTTGACAAAACCCATGACAGTAAGAGAAATATACATCCAGGTTTGGGAAAAGGCGGCCCCAGTAGCCTTCACCACGCCCACCTTCTCATAAACCAGAGCCTCGGCCTTAGCAATCCCAATCATATAGCGATGCTCGACCACCTCGCCAAAGACATTTTTCACCTCATCCATGGCCGGAACAACCGTCACCATTTTCTGTTCTGTGCCCCGCTTAACCTGAATGCTCAAAGGCTGACCGCCACTCTCCTTAACGCTATTGAGTACATCGTCCCATTTACTGACCGGACGAGTATTGATCTGCTCAATGGTATCTCCAGAAAGAAGCCCCGCCGCAGCGGCTGGCGACTTCTCGTTAACCTGGCCAATGCTGGTTGTATCTCGTGAATCAGGTACCCCGACGATCATAAAAAGGAACCAAAATAAGACAAAGGCGAATACCAGATTAAAAACCGGGCCCGCCAGAACAATCAAAAATCGTTGCCATACCGCCTTATGGGCAAAAGAAGCCTGCTGATCTCCAGCGTCAACATCCTGCTCATCAGGATTTTCACCAAACATCTTGACGAATCCACCCAAAGGGAAAGCACTGATCACATATTCGGTTTCACCATAGGTTCGGCCAAAGACCTTTGGGCCAAAGCCCAAGGAAAACTTGAGCACCCTAACCTTAAACAGCTTGGCAAAAAGAAAATGTCCCAATTCATGAACGAAGATAAGCACGCCAAGAACAATAATAAAAGAGACGACAGTATTCATTTTAGGGGAGAATTCCTTAGAGAAGAAGGAGAATGCTATAAGGGCCTGTCCACAAATAACTTGGGCATGATTGCACTCAGATTTAGGTTAGATTTGGTTGCGGCGATTGAACAAAACCGCAATCGTA
>DYDK01000064.1 GCA_020717935.1 Desulfocapsa sp. | reverse complement strand
GGACATGATTGCACTCAGATTTAGGTTAGATTTGGTTGCGGCGATTGAACAGGTAAGCGAGCTTGCGAGACTCCGAAACCGCAATCGTAGTTGTGCTACGATGAGGATTTTGTGATTGAGCCGCAGCCAAAGATAGCCTGAAGATGAGATGCAATCTGTTCAAGTTATTTGTGGACAGGCCCTAAATGTAAATGGCGAGATCGGGAAAATTCCGTGGGCGAGATTTTTTGCTGGTAGTCCGGTATCGCCAGATCTCGCTGGCGATACCGGACTGGTCACGATGGGTTTAAGCAATCGCCACCAGTTCCAGATCAAATGTCAACTCCTGTCCGGCTAAGGGTGGGTTGGCATCGAGATAGATATGGGTCTCGGTGATTTCTTTGACCACCACCATCATCAATTCCCCATTGGCTCCTCCCACCTCTAACTTCTGCCCTACTTCGGGGGTAAAATCTGGCGGCACCTGCTCGATGGGCACCTCCATGACCATTTTTGGGTCATGGAGGCCATAGGCCTGTTCTGCCGGAATAATGACGGTTTTTTTCTCGCCTACCATCATGCCCGTTAAGGCCCCATCAAAACCGGCAATGACCATCCCGCTTCCAAGAACCACCTCTAATGGCTCTCGCCCTTCTGATGAGTCAAAAGTCGTGCCATCCACCAACTTGCCCGTATATTTTACCTTGACCTTATTGCCTTTTTTTGCCTGTGTCATGTCCGTTGTTCCTCGTATATTTTTGTGGAAATAAGAATTGAGGTGTCAATGAAAAATTGTTCCTCAAGATGTCAGGGCCTCGGCAAGAATAAATCATCCCGTCTTGCTGGTCTTTTCAGTCATCTTCTTCGTCACGAAAAGAGTTTCATAGCCCTGCTATGCGCCTCTTTCCACTCCTCGAATATAACTGAAAATCCTGCGCAATACGGAACGATTTATTCTTGCCGAGGCCCTCAGTCGTTTAGGGTGTGTTTGTTTGTTGGGGGATGTCGCCATTTCCGGCCATGCCGATACTCTGTTCAATGCCGGTTTGGGCGATTCTGTAGTCGTATAAAGCCTGATTGTAATCGGCTTTAGCTTGCAATAGCAGGGTGTCGGCATCGGTGACTTCCACCGGACTGCCCACACCCGCACTGTATCTCCCAGAAGCAATGCGGGAATTCTCTTCGGCCTGGGTAATGGCAAGTCGGGTGGTGGTAATCCGTTCGCTGGCCTCACTGAGATTAAGATAGGCCTGTTGGACATCTTTGTGGATAGTCTGTTGCAGGGCGGTCACATTAGCGGCCATGATGCCGGCGTTGGCCTGGGCTTCGCCTATCTGGTGACGGGTTAAATAGCCGTTGAAGATGGGGACAGTGAGGGCGATTCCGGCATTCCACCCTTCATCCAAAGTAGTAGTGTCGCCACTGTAGCCTGCACCCGCATTGCCTGAGAGGGTCGGGTAGTCACTCTTTCTGGCCAGTTCCACGGATTGCTGGGCGGCCTGTTTTTTCAGGAGAAGGGATTTGAGGTCTGGACGGTGTTCCATGGCCATGCCTAAGGCCTGCTCAAAAGGAAGACCGAAGGTGGTCGAGTCGAGGGTGTCTTCAAGGCGGTAATCCGGGGCATCAGGCAGGCCCATGGCGTTATTGAGGGTCACTTGGGCCAAACGGAGATTGTTGTTTACCTGAATCTGGGTCAGCCTGGCTCGACTGAGATCGACCTCGGCCTTGGTGACATCATATTTGGGTTTGACTCCAGCGGCATAGAAACCCTTGGCCTGCTCCAGATGGTGTTCGAATTGCTTGACGGTTTCTTTGGCAACTTCAGTATTGCGGGAAATTTTTAAGATATCATAATAAGCAGTTTTGGTCTTATACACTGCCAGATCGTTGGCGGCATTCAAATCGGCTCGGGCGGAATCGAGATTCGTTTTCTGAATGTCAACCTTTGCTGAGGTCTTGCCAAAATCATAAAGCAATTGATTAGCGTTGATTCCCGTTGATACCCGATCATAACTTTTGTCATCAGCAATCCCGTAGATATTGCCTTCCGGTGATATGCGATCATAGTTGGCAGCGCCGGTGACCTGTGGATAATAGGAGGATTTGGCTTGACCGATGCGGCTCTGGCTGGCACTGACATTACCCTGTGCCGCCATAATTGCCGGCTGATTCTGGCGGGTGATGGCCAGGGCCCGTGCCAGAGTCAGCGTCTCCCCACTTTTGATCATAGGGACGGGAGCAGTCTCCTGAGTCCCGGTGATTGCCGGAACAAGGGCTTCGGCCCACAGAGTTGAATGGCTGAACGAGAATGAAAAACAGCACAGTCCAGCCATAAGAGGAATGATTGTCATACGATTTTTTTCTTCATCGGTGTGCTCATATTTTTTGTGTGTATGATATCCTTGATATCTTCTTGTCAGTGGTATTGAACGACATCTTTAGACGATGATACCATTTTACAGAGGATTATTCCTTTATTTTTCTTTCCTGGGCCACCAGCATATAGATCGAAGGCACCACCAGGAGGGTGAAAATGGTGCCAATGGTGATGCCGCCAACCAAGACCAGACCAATAGAATTACGGGCGGCCGCTCCGGCTCCGGTGACGAGGGTCAGCGGAAAATGGCCAGCGGCCGTGGCACAGGAGGTCATTAAAATGGGACGAAGACGGGTCAGGGAGGCCTCGCGTACCGCCTCTAATTTTGAGCATCCCTGCTCTTGCAGTTTGTTGGCAAATTCGACGATGAGAATACCATTCTTGGCAACCAGTCCTACCAGGGTGATCAGGCCCACCTGTGAATAGATGTTCAAGGTCGTAGTCCAGCCATTGGTCCAGAAGGGGATATTGGGGTTAGGCATCTTCAAAAACGAGAAGATCAAGGCCCCGAACATGGCCAGGGGCACCGAACCCGCCAAAATGACAAAGGGATCGCGAAAGCTGTTGAACTGGGCGGCCAGGGCGAGAAAGATGAGGATAACCGCCAGTCCAAAGGCGGGCAGGAAACGATTGCCCTCAGTGCGAAGTTGTCGCGACTCACCAGTATAATCAAGAACATATCCTTGCGGCAATATCTTGGCCGCTTCGTCTTCGAGAAAACGCAGGGCCTCATCCAGGGGAATGACCGAGACTCCGCTGATGGTGACGGCGTTAAGCTGTTGAAAACGGTTCATGGAGCGGGGAACCGTGGAGTTTTTGATGGTGGCGACGCTGGCGAGGGGCACCATCTGCCCTTGTGGCCCAGTGATATAAATATCGCGCAGTTGCTCAGGGTTCAGGCGGTCAGCCCGCTGAATCTGGGGGATAACCTTATAGCTGCGGCCAGCAATATCAAAGCGGTTGACAAAATTACCGCCCAGCATGGAGCCAATATCGGCCCCCACCTGTTGCAGGTTGAGTCCCAGGTCGGCTACTCGCTCACGGTCAATGACCAGCTCGGATTGCGGCTGGTCAATCTTGGTGTCAATGAGGGGAGGAAAGGCAAATTTTCCGCTCTTCATAGCGATTAACTGGAGTTTTTTGGCAAACTCAAGAATCTGCTCCGGCTCGGCGGTTGAGGCCATAACAAACTCCACAGGAAACTGACCGCCGCCGGGCAAGGATGGACGAATTACCGGAAACATGCGTATTCCGGGGATGGCTGCCAGTTTTTTCTGGACTTCGGGTAATATCTCAAAGACGGTTCGTTCTCGTTCTGACCAGGGTTTGACGACCATACCGCCAAATCCTGATGAGGGGAGGGTGATTTGAAAGGTGAATCTGGTTTCCGGCTCATTTAAAAAGACCTGATTAGCGGCAGCGGCATATTGACTGGTCTGTTCCAGGGTCGAATTGGCGGCAGCATCGAGAATGCCGAAGATAACCCCTTGATCTTCTGCCGGAGCCAGTTCCAGCGGTGACATCCTGAACATGGGAATAGCCAGCAGGCTGATGACCAGCCAGACAAGATAGACCGCCGGTCGGCTTTTCAGGGTCTGGTCAAGGAGGCGAGCATAGAGGCCTTGCAGTTTATCAAAGCCACGGCTGATACGGCCGGCCAGCCCTTGTTCCGCCAGACCGGGCTTGAGCAGTTTGGCCGACATCATCGGTGAAAGGGTCAGGGCGACAATGCCGGAAATAGTTACCGCTCCGGCCAGGGTAAAGGCGAATTCTCGAAAGAGGGCCCCGGTCAGCCCGCCTTGCAGGCCGATGGGGGCATAGACAGCGGCCAGGGTAATGGTCATGGCAATGATCGGGCCCACCAGCTCCCTTGCCCCGACAATGGCGGCATCAAAGGGCGTGAGTCCCTTGCGGATATGGCGTTCGATATTTTCGACAACGATAATGGCATCATCCACCACCAGACCAACGGAAAGCACAATGGCGAGCAGGGTCAGAAGATTGATCGTAAAGCCAAATACCTGCATGAGAAAAACTGCGCCAATCAGGGACAGGGGGATGGTCACCACCGGAATAAAAACCGAGCGAAAGGAGCCGAGGAACAGAAAGATAATGATTACCACAATGAGCATGGTGTCGCCCAAGGTTTTGAGGACTTCAGAAATAGCATTATTGATATAATCGGTGCTGTCATAGGCCATCTGGCCCTGTATCCCGCTGGGCAAGTCCCGGCGAATGGACTCCATCTCTTTTTTTACCAGATCGATGACAACCAGGGAGTTGGCATTGGGCAGGGGCCAGATACCCATGAACACTGCCGTCTTGCCGGAAAAGCGCACCTCAGCATCGTAGTCTTCGGCTCCCAGAGAAACCTCAGCGATGTCCTCAATGTGAATGGTGGCCCCATTCTTGCTTTGGACAATGAGTTTCTTGAACTCGGCAATTGAACGAAGATTGGTGTCAGCCGTGAGATTGATCTGGATGAGCGAACCTTTGGTGTGGCCCAGGGCCGCCAGATAGTTATTGGCCGCCAGGGCTTGTCGCACCTGTACGGGTGTTATATTGTAGGCCGCCAGTCGGTCGGGTTTGAGCCAGATGCGCATGGCAAAGGTGCGGGCGCCGAGAATTTCGGCCCTCTGTACGCCAGCCAGGGCCGAGAGTCGGGGCTGGACGGCCCGAGTCAGATAATCGGTGATCTCGTTCTGCTCCAAGACATCGGAGGTAAAACTCAGATAGGCGGCGGCAAACTTGCTGTCAGCCGATTCGATATTGATGATTGGCACTTCTGCTTCTGGTGGGAGATTGGAACGCACCTGGTCAACCTTTGAGCTGATCTCGGCCAAGGCCTTGGTGGCATCGTAGTTGAGTTTGAGGCGGACGCTGATGGTAGAAACCCCTTGTGAACTCTGGGACTGGAGATAATCAATGCCATCGGCGGCGGCAATGGCCCGCTCCAACGGAGTGGTGATGAATCCCCGCACCAATTCGGCGCTGGCTCCGACATAGACAGTGGTGACAGTGACGGTCGAGTTTTCACTTCGTGGGTACTGGCGAACATTGACCGACTTGATGGCCTGAAGTCCGGCCACAATAATAACCAGGCTGACCACCAGAGCAAGGACGGGGCGGCGGATAAAGATGTCAGTGAAGTTCATGGCTTGGTGAGGGGATGCGGGTTGAGTTGTGTTGATGCTTAGCGGCTGTAAGTGTATCTGCATAAATCTCTATAACTTTTATGCCCAAGCTATATAGCTTAACATTATGACTTTACATGGATTAGCTAATTAAATAAGTTATAGATGTTTGTGTTGTTCCACTTAAAGAAATACCCTGTACTTTTTATCCACTTTTTTACAGCCCTTACGCCCCGAAGGAAGTCCCCTTGGGGATGCCGTTCATGGGACTGAAAAATATGAGTTGTTTTTGTATAACGGCCTAATTAGTGCTTGGACGAAAACCCTATTTATCTCGAATAAACAAAGTGTTACATCACAATTCGAGTGACGAAGATTTGTGGAATTTTGCTCTTTTTGTACCATGTCACCTATTTTTCAGGGTTTGTCTGTAACAGTTCAAAATCTTCGCCACCAAAATTGCGCCTAACATCTTGTTTTGATGAGTTTTATGCGGTTTTCGTTCAGGCACTAATTATTCTCAAGTTTCGGTTGCAACTCAAAACTTGGAACGATGCTGTTGTTAACCACCACGAACTGACCATTGCACAACTTGAAAACTCCAGTGCTGGCAACAGTCTCACCCTCATTGAGTCCGGAGAGTATTGTCACAAAGTCTCCTCGTTTTTCACCGAGACGGACGAACTGCTGGCGCAAGGCCGTTACCTCCTGGCCGCTTTTCTCATCTTTTTTCTTTTCCACAACAAAAACTGAGTCGCTGTATGGGGCATAGGAGACGGCTGTGCCTGGGATAACCACAACCTTTGCCTGTTCGGGAAGCAGGACTGAGGCTTGGACAAACATTCCCGGTCGCAGGAGTTCTTTCGTGTTGGCCACAGTGGCCTGTACCCGGATATTACGGGTAATGGCATCGACTTTGGGGTCAATGGTACTGATAGTGCCCGTCAATACCTGGTCACCTCCTCCATCGCCCTTGACCCGCACCTCCATCCCCGCAGCAATGCGTTCGAGTTCCTGCTGGGGTAAGGCAAAGTTGATAAAGACGGGATCAAGGGTTTGCAGGCTGACAATCTCCTGTCCTTCCTTGAGGATCTGGCCCACATTGATCTGACGAATCCCAAGACGACCGCTGAAAGGGGCACGGATGTTTTTCTTGTTGATAACGGCCTGCACATTTTCGGTCTGAGCCTTGGCTAGCTTGAAACCGGCCTCAGCAGTATCATATTCGGTGCGAGAAATCAGGCCTTTGTCAGCAAGGGCAGAGAGGCGACGGAGGTTGGTGCTGGCCAGATTCCTGCTGCTTTCAATGGCTCGCAACTGGGCTTCTTCGGCGCTCGTGTCGAGCTGAACCAGCAGCTCTCCTTTCCGCACGAAACTTCCCGGGGTAAAATTGATCGCCACCACTTTTCCTGGTTGCTCAGCGGCCACCATCACTCCTTGTACCGCCTCCACTGAGGCGGATGCCGATACAAGGGCTTCCCATGATTGGGCCTGGGCCTGGGTGGTGCTGATCGTTTCCGGCGGCGGGAGCATCTTGGCGCCTACCGCCAGTAAATGTCTGATTTGTAGGACTTTAATGCCAGCAAGAGTGCCAGCGATGATCATCAGGCCCAGGAGGGCAAGGAGGATTCGTTTTGTCATGATAGTCGTGAGTTTCCAAAAAAATGGTTTGTTCTGATTTCCATGATCGGTTAATTCTACTTTGTCACATTACATCACAACCTGTTGATTTAGCGGCTTTTTCGTTATTTTGCTATTTTCGGCAAAACAACGAAAAAGCAACAAGATACAATCTAATGTGACAAAGTAGAATTAAGCGATTAAATGTCTCATTTGCTCGTTCCTGTTTCTACCTTTACCGCATCCCAGCAGGCGGCCATGGTGGCATTAATAGTCGCGTCATCAAGCTGAATAAGGCCGACAATACTATCCTTGACCAGAAAGACGATGGGGCCGATGGCCAGGGCAATGAGGGCCGCCAGAGGTAAGTCTTTAATGGTATTCTGTTCCTTACCGGCAGCAAAGACTTGTTCTAACGGCAGATCCTGGCCAGGATCGCCGCAGTTGCAAAAGAGCTTCTCCCGTCGCAGGGTGGTGCCGTAGGGGGAATTGTAAAATTGTTCTATAAATTTGAATTCATAAGGATTGTGGATGCCGTATTGGAAAATATCTCGACAGAGATGAAGAAAACGGTCTCTGATGGGCTGGCTCACGACATATTCATGGAGCAGGGTCTTCTTGAAGGCGCAGTTTACCTGTTGGAAAATTTCCAGTACCAAGGCATCTTTGTCTTTAAAGTAACGATAAATAGTCCCCGTACCAACACCAGCATCCTTGGCAATCATCGAAACAGGGGTGCCATGAAAACCATATTCAGAAATGAGCCGAATGGTTGCCTGGAGAATACGATCCCGTTTATCGGTCGGGTCTATCTGTTGTCGTGGCGCCGCTTGCGTCTTGGAGTGAACATTCATTCCGTCCTTATAGTCAGCTTTTTCGGGTTCGTCAATACGAAGGAGGCGATTGTTTGCGGGGAAAATGGCTGCTGGTCTTGGAAACAATTCAGGCCGATTCTGGTATAAACCCAAAATCGGCCGCTACGCTCACTCGAACAAATGGCGTAACTATCTATGATGGCAAGTTATATTTTTAGTCAAAAAATACAAATACCCCCAAAAATACCCCCAAAGGGGGCCGCTTAGCCTTCTTTCCAAAACTTTTCACCCCCCTCACGATAAAAAGAACAGGGTGCAGGCCGCCTCTATAGGTGCCGCTTAAGGTGCCGCTTTGCAATACCGACGCCCTCACGATAGAGAGAACAAGGATTCTCTTCTTACATTTTTGTAAGATTCTGTCCGTTTCCCTTCCCACCGCCATCATCTGACATGCGATTAGCATTCGTCAGGTCTTCCAAATAATAGGTTTTTCAATGTTTGCCGGATGCTTCCGCATGGTCAACATCTTGGCACGAATAGGGATAACATTTGGTTACGCTTCTGTGAGATGCAAGGTGCCGCTTGGCTTTACCGCCGCCCCCTTCACGATAGATAAAAGACAAGTAGCACCATGCCCAAAACCCGGCAACTTTGGCGGCTACTTTGCCATCTGTCAACTCGTTCAGAGTCAAGCCGAAATGACGCTTTCGATAGCCTGAACCTCGGCCCTCGCATTTTCCCTGATACGGTCTCTGAGGTCGTCGTCTTCGTGAATCAAAGGATAGAGAAGCCGCAACATGCGAGTATCG
>DYDK01000063.1 GCA_020717935.1 Desulfocapsa sp. | reverse complement strand
TCGCTTTGGGATTGCCTCACTGTTACATGGAGCAACTATGCGAAAATCGCTGTTTAACGGAAATTGCCGTGGGTGTGGAAGGTTTCAGGTTGCAGGTGGAGGTCGCTGCTGATAAGGCTGAGTATCAACCTCGTGAAGAAGCCACCGTAAAGCTCACAGTAACCACCCCCGAAGGGAGGGCGGCTCCAGCGGGAACCGAGCTGGCCTTTGCTGCCGTTGATCAGGCTTTGCTGGAACTCAAACCCAATGAAAGCTGGAATCTGCTGGAATCCCTGCTGCAAAAGCGGCACTGTGAGGTGGAGACCGCTACTGCCCAGTCGCAGGTCATCGGTAAACGACACTTTAGCAAGAAGGCCCTGCCCGCAGGCGGTGGGGGCGGAAAGGCTCCAACCCGGGAGCTTTTTGACACCCTGCTGACCTGGAATTCAAGCGTGATCCTCGATGCCAACGGCATCGCCACCCTCAAGGTGCCCATGAATGACTCTCTCAGCGAGTTCAAGCTGGTGGGTGTTGCGTCGTCTGGCGCTGATCTGTTCGGCACCGGTTTCACCTCGGTGCGTACCCGGCAGGATTTACAGCTGGTCTCGGGTCTGCCGCCTCTGGTTCGCGAAAATGACCGTTTTCAAGCCCTGCTTACCCTGCGCAACAGTACGACCAGGGAGATGAGCGTGACCGTGACCGCCAAGGCCGCTGGCGAATCTATGGAAGAAAAGCAGGTGCAACTGCCGCCGGAAGGAGCGGCTGAAATCTCGTGGAATGCCACGGCCTCCGAGGACACATCCCAAATGGAGTGGGAGTTTGCGGCTCGGGAAAAGGGTGGCAACGGGGCCAGCGATCATCTCAAAATAACGCAAAAAGTTGATCCGGCTGTGCCTGTTACGGTGCGGCAGGCCTCATTCATGCGTGTCGAAGGCCACTCTGAAATTCCTGTCGTTCTGCCAGCCGGAGGACCGCCCCGCAAAGGTGGGCTGGAAATTGGTCTCTCAGCGAAGCTCTCGACCCCGCCACCGGGACTCAATCGTTTTTTTGCCGAATATCCTTTCTCCTGTTTAGAACAAAAAACCTCTATTGCTGTGGGGCTTCATGACGAAAAACGATGGCAGGCGGTTCTTGCTGATTTGCCGGTCTCTATGGACGCTAACGGTCTGGCGCGATATTTCCCAGGCCAGGGTGAAGGAGATGTCGTCCTGACAGCTTATCTGCTCGACATGTCGTCTCTTTCCGGTTTTCTTCTACCAGAGGACATCAAAGATCGTATGGTTCAAGGGCTGACGGCCTTTGCTGAGGGGCGTATCAAGCCAAAATACTGGTCTCCTGTAGATGATCTCCTTGCTCGCAAACTCGTCATTCTCGAAGCCTTAACCCGCCAGGGCCAAGACCCGACTAAAATTGCCGCTGCCCTCAAGGTGGAACCCCTTCGCCTTGCTACCTCATCCCTGATCGACTGGTTTCTGGTGGTCAAACGACTGCCGAAAATGCCGCAAGGGCAGGAAAAACTGACGGCAGCCAGGCAGGAGTTGCGGAATCGTCTTTCGTATATCAGCGGACGACTGAGTTTTACTTCCGAGCGTTCTGATTACTGGTGGTGGATGATGGTGAGCGGCGACTCTAATGCCTTCCGCCTCATCGAGGCCATGCTCGACGAACCCGAGTGGCAGGACGACATGCCACATCTGATGCGCGGGGCCATTGAGCGGCAGGTGCGAGGGCACTGGTTCACCACCACCGCCAATGCCTGGGCCCGTGTGGTACTGGATATATTTGGCCGCAAGTTTGAATCCTTACCCGTGACTGGATCGACCAGGGCCAGCCTGGGCTCGTCGGTCGCTGAATTGAAATGGAGCGCGGATGAGCAGCAGACAAGCGGAAACCCTGCACTCCCTGCCTCCCTCACTCTGCCGTGGCCGACAGGTGGCGAAGGCGCCCTCGCCCTTGACCACGAAGGTCAAGGCCAGCCCTGGGCTACGGTGCAGGTGCTGGCGGCAGTGCCAGTCACAAGCCCCAGTGTCTCGGGCTATCGGGTCAGTCGTACAGTTACGCCCATTCAGGAGAAGATTGTGGGCAAGATAAGCCAAGGCGATCTCTGGCGCGTCACTGTCAGTGTCGAGGCCAATCAGGATATGTCGTGGGTGGTGTTGTCTGACCCTGTTCCAGCCGGGGCTAAAATATTAGGGGATGGTGACGGTCGTGATTCCCGGATTGCTTCGTTCGATGAGGATAAACGCTCACGCCGTTTGTGGCCAACTTTTGTTGAGCGCAACTTCGGCTTTTTCCGGGCTTACTATGAGATGGTGCCCAAGGGTCATTTTCAGATTGATTATACGGTGCGGATCAATAATGCGGGTGAATTCAACCTGCCGCCCACACGGGTGGAAGCCATGTATGCCCCGGATGTCTTTGGCGAAGCTCCCAATAACAAGGTGGTGGTGGAAAATTGAGGGCAGGGTGGCTCTGGGGTGTCGTCACGATCCTGGCCCTCCCCCAGTGCCCTGTGCCGGCTCTTGCCCTGCCTGGTTTTCAGGAGGTGAAGGCCGCTTATACACCTTCGGAGGCCTGGCTGCTGGACCGGAATGCACAGCCCATCCACAGCCTGCGGAGAGATCCGCATATTCGACGATTCCCGTGGGTGCAACTGGCTGAAATTGCTCCTGCCCTGTGCCAGGCGGTGATCTTGTCCGAAGACAAACGCTTTTATGAACACGAGGGGGTGGACTGGAAGGCGGCTGGCAATGCTGCCTGGAGCAATCTTTGGAACACCAGAAGTCGTGGCGCCAGCACTCTGACCATGCAACTGGTTGGATTATTGGAGGAAGAGGGGGGGCGTCCTGGGCGACGAAACCTGTTTGAAAAGATCAACCAGACTGCCGCAGCCCTGGACCTTGAGGAAAATTGGAGCAAGGAACAGATATTGGAGGCGTATCTCAATCTGGTGAACTTTCGGGGTGAGCAACAGGGTGTTGCGGCCATGAGCCAGAGGGTGTTCGGTAAATGGCCGGATGGCCTTGATGAGCAAGAATCTGCCCTAGCCGCCGCACTCCTTCGTGCGCCCAATGCCTCGCCCTTCGTGGTTATGAAACGGGCCTGTGCTCTACTGACAGAAAGAGGGCGGTCCAGTGAGTGCACCGATCTGGCGAGTCTTGCTGTGACGGCCTTGAGTGGTGGTCTGCGACCTGGCGAGGAAAGTTCGTCTCTGTCGCTAGCGCCTCATCTGGCCCATAAACTGCTCAAACAACCGGGCCAGAGGTTGCAATCCAGCATAGACGCTGATCTGCAACGCTTTGTTATTGAATCCCTGAGCCGTCATCTCGCCGAACTCAGGCATCAAAATGCCAAGGACGGGGCCGTCCTGGTGGTGAACAATAGCAGCGGAGAGGTGTTGGCCTGGGTCGGCTCCAGCGGCAATCTTTCGGATGCCGCCGAGGTGGATGGCATTACCGCCCTACGCCAGGCTGGTTCAACCCTTAAACCCTTTCTCTATGCCCTCGCTTTTGAAGGCCGTATTCTCACTCCAGCCTCACTCATTGAAGATGCACCCTTGACTTTAGAGACCGGCAATGGTCTCTATACCCCCCAAAACTATGAACCTCAATACCAGGGCTGGGTCAGTGCCCGCATGGCTTTGGCCGGGTCGCTCAATGTGCCAGCGGTAAAAACCCTCATTCGCTTAGGGCCGGACATTTTTTTGCAAGGCCTGCATCGGGTTGGTTTTGCCAATCTCAAGGAAGACGGTGATTGGTACGGTTACAGCTTGGCCTTGGGATCGGCAGATGTTTCGGTATTGATGCTGGCCAACGCTTACCGTACCCTGGCCAATGCTGGTTATTGGTCTCCTCTGCGGGTGACGACTGGCGAGACGAACTCGCCAATGTCTATGCCGGTACCGTGCATTCAAGGCGGTTGTGCCGAGGTTTTTACCGGTAGAGCTCATTCTGCCTTCAGCCCCCAAGCTGCCTTTCTCACTGCCAATGTGTTGTCCGACCATGCTGCCCGGGCTGACACCTTCGGTCTTGAATCATGGCTTGCCACTCCTTACTGGACAGCCGTAAAAACAGGAACCAGCAAGGATATGCGTGATAACTGGTGTGCTGGCTTCTCCCGCCATTTCACAACTGTGGTCTGGGTCGGTAATGCCAAAGGAGAACCCATGCGCGATGTTTCCGGGGTTTCGGGTGCGGCTCCGATCTGGCGTGAGGTGATGGACTGGTTGCACCGTGGTGATCCCGCCACGCCCGGCCTCAACAGGACAGCCCGTCACCAGACGCACCGGCGGAGGTCGTCAGCGTCAACATCCGTTTTGAGCCACCGCTGGAACCGCCACGACAGGAATGGTTTCTAACCGGCACCGAAAGACCAGTGATCCAGGCAGCGATCAAGAAAGACTTGGCCAGTATCCAATATCCAACCGATGGAACCCTCATCGCCCTTGATCCGGACATCCCGCCTCATTATCAACGACTGCCCCTGCTTCTTACCGCTCCAGCCAAACCTGGCTGGCAATGGCAGATGGACAACCAGTCCCTGGGCCAAGCCGTCAGTAATGTTTTCTGGCTCCCACAACCCGGCCACCACCGTTTGTCGTTGGTGGATGAAAAGGGAAAGGAAAACGATATGGTGGAATTTGAGGTAAAGGCCCCGCGAGGAAAAGTACCCGGGAGATAAAAGGCTGTTTTGATTCAGCGTGAATTGGATTTTTGATGCGTTTGTGATAGACAACACCAAACGAATGAAAATCCATGCGAAAAAACATCACAACTACAGCTCTGAAGAAAAGGTTTCCATTGTGCGTCGTCACTTGAATCCAGAAAGCAGGTCACGGATCCATTCCGATAATGGCCAATATCACCAATTATGCAGTGGCGGCCTTCTGGTTGTCGCAAGAAGCTTCTCGGCTCGTATATATTGCTCGGCATAAAGGTCATTCCACCTGCGGTCATGGCCATGCATACTGGGGGGGAACAGATCTTTTGTGCCAATCCGAAAAACGGGTGTTTCTGAGCGCCGAGCCACCCTTGTCTTGCGGCATCGAGAATGGTATCCTGCGAAGATAGGAAAACAGGTGATAGGTGACAAAAAATAAGAATGCGTCCCATGCTTCCTCCCCTCTCTTGACGAAAAATTCTCTTATGCTTTCTCTACTTCTGAAAAAACTGCGGACCCCAGGTGATCTCTGGGGGGGGCTGGCCTCCATGCTGGTGGCTCTGCCATCGGCGGTGGCCTTTGGGGTGACGGTCTATTCAGCGATTGGCCCCAGCCATGCTGCTCTGGGGGCCTTGGCCGGTATTCTGGGGGCGGCCTCAATTGGTCTTATTGCCCCGATCTTTGGTGGAACCGATCGTTTGATAAGCGCCCCCTGTGCTCCGGCGGCGGCGGTCTTGTCGGCCTTTGCTATCGAACAAGTGCGACAGGGGACGGAACCCTCAAGTATTGTCCTGCTCTTGATTGTGCTGGGAGTTCTCACGGGTATCGTCCAGATTCTTCTTGGCTTTTTAGGGATTGGCCGGATTATTAAATACATCCCTTACACCGTGGTCAGTGGTTATCTGAGTGGGGTCGGCATCATTATCATCACCAGCCAGATGAAAAACTTTGTCGGTACTGGCTCCACGAGTTTCTCATGGTGGCAGGCGATCATCAGCCCTGGGCACTGGGATCTGCGCAGTATTGCCGTGGGTATGGCAACCGTGTTTGTGGCTTTGCTGGGGCCAAAGATCATCAGGGTCATTCCCGGAACCATCCTCGGCATTGGGGCTGGACTGCTCACCTATTTCGGGATGGCTGTTACCGACCCGTCAATGCTGACCCTGACCGAAAATCCTCTGGTGCTGGGGGCCTTGGGAGCGGTCGAAGATGGATATGCGCAGACTGTCCTGGGGCGCTGGCACGATTTGGGTGAATTGAAGCTGGCTCAGGTCGGGGCTCTGGTCGGCAGTGCCTTGACTTTGGCTGCCTTGCTCTCCATTGACACCCTCAAGACCTGTGTGATTATTGATCAAAAGACCCGCACCCGTCATGAGCCTAATCGTGAGCTTAGTGCCCAGGGCCTGGCAAATATCAGCTCGTCTCTGCTTGGCGGACTGCCCGGAGCAGGCACCATGGGGGCAAGCATGGTCAATCTGGACAGCGGCGCTGAGAGTCGACTTTCTGGAATCATTGAAGGAGTGCTGGTGTTAGTGGCCGCCTTAGTCTTAAATAGGGCCATGGCCTGGATGCCCATTGCTATTCTGGCCGGAATTCTGATTGTTATCGGCCTACATATGATCGACCTTGAGCCCTTGCGATTTCTGGAGTCGCGGGGCACGGTCTTTGACTTTGCCGTGGTGCTGACCGTTATTGTCGTGGCTCTGACCGTGGGTTTGATTGCCGCCTCTGCCGCCGGTGTTGCCATGTCCATCCTCTTGTTTGTCCGTGAACAGGTGGGCGGAACGGTGGTGCGTCATAAATCCTTTGTCCATCAACGATCATCAACCTGGGCCAGATCCGAGACCGAGCGGCGCATTATTGGTCAACAGGGTGAAAAGGTGATTATTTTTGAGTTGCAGGGCAGCCTCTTTTTTGGCACCACCTATGAACTGTATTCGGCGCTGGAGCCGGAAATCAAGAGTCGGGAGTATCTTATCCTTGATCTTCGTCATGTTCAGTCCGTTGATATTACGGCGGTGCACATGCTCATTCAGGTACGGGACATGCTGGTTGAACGAGGGGCGTGCTTTCTCCTCAGCGATGTTCGTGAGCGATTGCCTAACGGGCGTAATTTACGGGAACTGTTTGAAAAAACAGGTTTATCCGTTCTTCCTGATGCCTCTGATCGTGTCCATGTCTTTCCGACCTTGCAGGATACTATTGAATGGGTGGAAGATAAGCTGTTGAGAGATACAAGGGGGATTCCGTTGCTTGAGGACGAAGAGGCCTTGTTGCAATTATCGGAGATGGAGCTTTTTCAGGGGCGTAAAGATGAGACCCTGGTTGATTTAGAGGAGCGAATGGAGCAACGATCCTTCAAGGCCGGAGTCACCATTTACGATATTGGCGACCCGGGCCATGAAATTTATCTGATTCGTCGTGGGGAAATCAAGATCATGGCCCCTATTGGCGGTAGTCGGCAACTGCACCATGTCGCCACTATGGGCCGGGGCTATTTTTTTGGCGGTCTGGCTTTTCTCGATGGTCATCCTCGTGGTGATATGGCCATTGCATATAAAGATGTCGAGGTCTATATGCTGACTTTGGAGCAGTTTAATCAATTAGCCGATGAGCATAAAAGGATGGCCCTGGTCTTGCTTTCGGCCATTTCCCGCACCTTGGCCCACCGTCTGCGCTATGCTAATGGTGAACGAACCCTAATGCATGCCTAAGGGAAGGAGAAACTCACATTTTAAGTCGTCGTTCAAAAATAACCAGTTCGTTTTAGGTTCGTGAACGAACATACAAGGGGCCGTAAAGAAATGGATAAAACGAATGGGTTATTTCTTAACGGCCCCTCATCTGACAAAGTAGAGCTAAGGAGGCTACTCAAAATAAACTGGACAAAATTGCGCTCGGATTTGGGTTGGATTTGGTCGGGACGATTGAACAAAACCGCAGGCATAATTGTGTTATGTCGAGGATTTTGTGATTGAGAATCGGCCAAATACGACCCGAAGACGAGATGCAAGGTGTTCAGGTTATTTTGAATAGCCTCCTAAGGGATGGTTCAAAAATAATTCTTATGAGTAACAGAGGACATGAATGATGACAGATGAACCCATACACCACGCAAAACGCTTTAAGTTGACCATTGAATTTGATGGTGGTCGTTATAGTGGCTGGCAGCAACAGGCCGATGCCCGTACCCTGCAGGGCAGTCTGCTCACGGCTGCCGCCGATCTTTTTGGCAGTATGGTGGATATTCAGGGCAGTGGCCGTACCGATGCCGGCGTGCATGCCATAGCCTTTGTCGCCCATCTGCAAGCCCAGACTGACCTGCATCCCAATGAAATCAAGGGAAGGCTGAACGCCCTCTTGCCGAAAGATATTGTTATCCGTGAATGCAAGCGGGCCGGGGCCAGATTTCATGCCCGCCATCACTGTATTGGCCGCAGTTATTGTTATCAGATTGCTCGCCGTAAGATGGCTATTGGTCGTGAGTATTCCTGGTCGATTGTAGGGACGCTCGATCTTGATGCGATGCGGGCAGCGGCCTCGGCGCTGGTGGGGATGCACGATTTTACCTCATTTACCGACCGGCAAACGGTGAAAAAGAAGTCGCCTCTGGTTATGGTGCATCAGTGTCAAATCGTCAGTACCGATGATTTTATCCTCGTGCGGATCGTCGGTTCGCACTTTCTGTGGAAAATGGTGCGCCGGATTGTCGGGGTCTTGGTGGCAGTCGGCCAAGGCACGATAAGCAGGGCGGAAGTACAAGGATTTTTGCATGAGCCAACCCTCCTTCAACACCATACCGCTCCAGCCCAGGGCCTGTTTTTTGAACGGGCCTTTTATGATCAGGAAGAAATGGATGGTTTTTTGGAGAGACCTGTATCAACTTTGGGCTATCCTGTGCGTATGACCTGAATCAAAAGTGGTGTAGCATGGATGAGTTGCCAGCATTTTTGATTTCTTCTTGGCATTCTCATTTGCCTCCGCTGTAATAAGTATGGGCCTATGTGATTTGTAGTGGGTAAATATCATCCCATGACCACAAAAAGACAGGTTGGCTGACTTGAGAAGACCACGCTGATTTGAATCATGAAGAGATAAGGGACTTGGAAATTACCAATTTACCTGAATTACGACCAGATTTGGGT
>DYDK01000062.1 GCA_020717935.1 Desulfocapsa sp. | reverse complement strand
ATAATTTTTCTGGGTTATGCCCTGCTCCACGCAAATCCATGGTAAATTCTATCATAACCATGTTGCTGAAGATGGCGGCGTAGAGCTTTTTCAGGAAACTTCAGTTAAAACATTTCAACACCATGAAAAATCCAAAAAAATTAAGCGCCAGCCTGGAAGATTATCTTGAGGCTATCTATCTGAGCAGCCAGGCCCACGGTGAGGCCAGATCTAAAGAGATCATGGAGCGGCTTGGAGTCAGTGGCCCCTCAGTCACCGAGGCCTTACGGCTACTCTCTGAAAAAGGACTGGTCAATTACACCCGCTATGAAGCGATCACCCTGACCGAACAGGGAACAATCCTTGCCAGGGATGTGCTTTATCGTCATGAGACCCTGCGGGATTTTTTTATTGAAGTCCTGGGCGTAGATCATCAAACCGCCGATGAAGGCGCCTGCCGGATGGAACATGCGGTTTCACCCAACATCATTGAGCGGATGGTCAACTACACCCATTACTTGAGAAAGGTGCCCTGGAACAGGGGATGCGCAAAAAAGGACTGCTTTCAAGACTATCTGGGTCCACAAGACAAATGATAAATTTACAGATGGATATCTTTTCTTACATTAACCGGGGCTGGTTCTGGTCCCTGATGGAAGACCTTGCACCATGAACCTCTTTCTTCAGTCACCCGTCGTCGTTGCGCATGAGCTGGATCAGAGAATTCGCTTGCAGTGCCGCATCCTCAAGAACCGTGATCTCGACCCCGATTATGTCGAGGCCCGGCTGGAATCCATTGACGGGGTCCAAGTGGTGCGGGTCAATACCCTGGCCGGTTCGGTGGTTGTCCATTACGACGGCCGCAATGGCACCAGAGATCTGATAATCAGCCGCCTCATTGCCATGCAGGGTAAACCGAGCAACGGTCCAGGCAAAATCAAAAATCTGCACTCGGAGTTGTCCCTGATCTTCCGCGGCGGGTTGACCCTTTCCCTGCTCCTGTATCCGCCAATTTTCCGGGCTCCACTTGCTTTTCTCCTGGCCATTCCGGTGATTGCCGAAGGCATCTCCACCCTGTGGAACCGGGGGATAAAGGTTGAGGTGCTGGACGCCTCGGCGGTTCTATTCTCCTTGGCCCGCCGCGATTATTTCACCGCCGCCTCCATCGTCTTCCTCCTCTCCCTGGGCGAATACCTGGAAGAGTTGAGCGAAAACCGGACCACCGGCCTGCTCAAGAGTCTGCTCAAACCCCAAGTAGAGACAATCTGGATCGAAGTGGACGGCCAGGAGTTGGCACTTCCCATCGGGGAAGCCCACATCGGAGACCATGTCATTTGCGGCCCCGGTGAGCTGATTCCCCTGGACGGGGTTGTGATCTCCGGCGAGGCCTCGGTGAACACCGCCTCCATCACCGGTGAGTCGGTGCCGGTGCATGTGATGCCGGGCATGGAGGTGCTCTCCGGCTCCGTGGTGGAGGATGGCCGGATCATCTTCTCTGCCAGCCGGGTGGGCACCGACACCGCCATGGCCCGCATCTCCACCTTCCTGGAAAACTCCCTGCGCTATCAGTCGGAATCCCAGAAGCAGAGCGATGAGCTGGCAGACAAACTTGTGCCGGTGACCTTCGGCCTGGGCCTGGGCCTGTTGGCCGTGACCCGGGATCTGACCAAGGCCGCCGCCGTGCTGACAGTTGACTATTCCTGCGCCATCATGCTGGCCAACCCGGTAACGGTGCGGGTCGCCATGTATACCGCCGCCAAACAGGGAGTGCTGCTGAAAGGCTCCCAAGCCATGGACAGCCTCTCCCGCATCGACACCCTGGTCTTCGACAAGACCGGAACACTCACCAAGGGCCGGTTAATGGTCACCGACATCCACGGCTTTTCCCCTTTCACCGATAATGATCTGCTCTGTCTGGCGGCGGGGGCCGAAGAGCACTATTCCCATCCAGTGGCCGCCGCCGTGCTGGCTGCGGCAAGGGAGCGGAACCTGACCCTGCCGCCGACCAGTCAGGTGGACTTCATCGTCGCCCACGGCGTATCTGCCTATATCGACGGCAAGAACGTCCTGGTGGGTAGCCGTCACTTTATCGAAGAAGACGAACGGATAGACTGTTCCATGGTCGCAGGCGAGGTCGCCGCCCTGCAACGGGACGGCAAAAGCATTCTTTATGTGGCGTGTGAAGAACGGCTGGCCGGAATCATCGGCCTGCGCGATGAACTGCGACCGGAGGCGTCCGCGGTGATCCGGGAATTAAAACTGACCGGCATTACAAAAATCGCCATCCTCACCGGCGACGCGGAGCTGACCGCCAAGGCCCTTGCCGCCCAGTTGCCGATGGTGGATGAAGTCCATTGGGAACTCAAGCCCGAGGACAAGGCTCGCATTGTGAAAGAGTTACAGCAACAAGGCCGCCGGGTGGGTTTTATCGGTGACGGTGTCAATGACGCCCCGGCGCTGGTCTCGGCGGATGTGGGCATCTGCCTTCCCGGCGGGGCCGATCTGGCCAAGGAATCGGCGCAGGTCATCCTTTTGCGCGACGATCTGCGCTGTCTGCTGGCCGGGCGCATTATCGCCCTGCGCGGTCAACAGACCATCAAACACTCCTTCGTCGCCGCCGTGGGCCTGAATTCGACCTTCCTGCTTTTGGCAAGTTTTGGTCTCATTCAACCGGTGGCGTCCGCCCTGCTCCACAATCTGTCCACGGTGGGCATCCTCGGCTACGCCGGCTTACGGGGGAAAAAGACACCGGAGTTGAAGATCCCGGAACCAACTTTACGAGAGTTGCCATGAATACATTGCTGACAGACGCGCCGGTCAATACCGATCTCACCCTGATGGGAGTAAAAAGTCCGGTTCTCCATCGCTGGCTGCAACGACTGGGACTCTTTGTCGGCGGACATCTTCTCCGCCATGACCAGGAGATCAACTACTATCCGGTGCGGGTACGGGGAAACCGGGGGGATGTGATAGTCCCGGCCGGGCTGGGGATCAAGATCGTTGTCCACCTTGATTCAGGCGAACGCAAACCCCTGGTGGAAATGAACCGGAATGAGAAGGGGCACATCGAGACCATCTCCTGCGGCAAAGGGTGTGTGCATGCCATGGAGCGTCTTGGCATCGAAGAGGATATGGAGGTCACTTTTATCAGGGCCCTGCCCCATATGGATTATCTGGCGATCATCAACCGGCAGGAGCGAACACGGCTTTCCGAAGGGGAAGCGGCAAGGATCTGGGGGAAAAACGAGAACGAAGAATCAACTCAGTTCTACTTCGCCAAACGAAACGAACCCTTTCTGGTGGAGGAATTCATTGGCGGCAACAAGATTCAAGAACACCTCCTCACCCATGGAATTCGAGTGGGTTGCTACCTGACCCTCGAATCCATTGAGCAGACCAGTGAACTCCATAAACCGGGACTGGAACCGGTGACCATCTCCAGTCCCGGCGGCCTGCGGCTCTATCTCAACCCCGACCAGGCCAGTCAGATTCTTGTGAAATACGCCGTCCGGAAGCAGGATACACCGTCCGGACAGCGGGATGCCGCCATGGGAAAAAGGGGATAAGACTATGCCTTGCCTTCAACCTCAGTGCGGGCCTCGTTCCACATTTCGGAATACTTTTCTTTGCCGCTGGCAAGGGATTCGTCAATCTTCATTTTGGCCTTATAGGCGGACTTCATCGCGGTTTTTACCGCCCTGTCCGCCAGACACTCTTGTTCAACTCCGGCCTCAGTCTTTGCCCCGGCTTTTTTCCCTGCCTTATAGGTCAGATAGCCGGCCACTCCCAAAATGGCCCAGCCAACGGGATGAGAGGACAACAGGGGAACATGGGCAACTGGAATATACATTATTCACCTCCGTCAGTTTTTTGAGAATCTTCCTGCGGCTTCACGGTAGTTTGAACAGCGGTATTACGAGCTGCCGACGCTTCTTCATGGCCTTTCTTCTTCCCGTTCTGGTAGAGAAGATAGCCGCCGCAACCAAGGATAATCCAGCCAATCGGGTGTGCTGCAAGGGGAATATAGAGCATTTTCAACCTCCATTCTTGAGTGCTGTTGAGAACATTGCTTCCCGTCACCCCGTGCGACAGGAATTTTTTCTCTTTACAAAGAGAGTATATCATCAGTATGATGTTGTCAAGTGCTTAAAATTGCTACATTTCTTTGTTTCAAGAAACAAAATTGCTCACGCCTAAGACTGGCAGTGAGAAAGTGGAACATCGCGGCTGCGCCCGGTAAACACGGGTTGTGGCAAGAGATCAAAAGCACATGAATGAAGATAATGACAATGAAGACACCTGAAAATTGCCCAGTCGTTACCCGTGCATTACTGAAAAAGGCTGGAGTCGTCCTCAAACAGGCGAGTTCTAGCCGGATGCGGGTACGGGTTCAAAGCCTGCTACGACGAGAAAATGACGCGGCCTGGATGCGGGAACGCTTGAAGAAAATCAGCGGGGTCATCAGCGTGGAAACCCATCCGGTCACGGGATCGGTCATACTTTGCTTTCGGCCCGGACAGATCACCATCACCAGCCTGCTGACCGAGATCATGCAACAGGTCTTCCGGCCTGTGGTCTGCGCAGAGCCGCTGCCGGTGGCCTCCCGGGCCTGCACAAGCTGTGAGTGCGGGAGCAAAACCTCATTTTCCGCCAAGTTGCGGCATGTGGTCTGGCTCACCGGCTTCATGCTCTACTCCCTGGCCCGTATGTGGATTTTCAGGCTACCGCTTATACAGTCGCCCCTCAGCCTCATCGGGGTGGTGGCCATGGCCGGGACCCTGCCCCTGATCCGCGAATCCGTCTCCGATCTCGGCGTCCGGAAAAAAGTGACGGTCAAGCCCTTTCTCGCCGCCGGGTCCCTGGCCACCATCGCCATGGGCCAGGCCTTTTCGGCGCTGCAGATCCTGTGGATCTACAATGTCGCCGAGATGACCGAGGAGTATGTGGCCCGCCGCTCCCGGCAGGCCATCCGCGACATCCTGGAGGTCGCCCCGGCCAACGCCTTTATCATGATCAACGGCATGGAGGTGGAAACGCCGGTTGCCGACATCCGCCCCGGCGACATCGTGGTGGTGCATACCGGCGAGAAGATTCCTGTTGACGGCATCGTTCGTGAGGGCGAGGCCCTGGTGGACGAGGCCACGATCAACGGCCGCTCCGAGGCCGTCACCCGCCGCCGGGGGGACACGGTCTGGGCCGGCACCATCATCAGCCAGGGGTTGCTTTTCATCTATACCGGCAAGACCGGCGAAGATACCTATCTCGCCCACATCATGCAGATGGTGGAAGACTCCCTGGGCAACAAGGCGCCGGTGGAGCAGAAGGCTGATGAGCTGGCGGGCCGGCTCCTCAAGATTGGACTGGCCGCCACCGCCCTGACCCTGCTGCTGACCCTTGACCCCATGCGCGCCCTGACCGTGATGCTGGTCATGTCCTGTCCCTGCGCCACCGTTCTGGCCGCGTCTTCGGCCATCACCGCCGCCATGGCCAACGCCGCCAAAAACTCCATCCTGATCAAGGGTGGACTCTACCTGGAGACCATCGGCAAGGCCGATGTCTATTGTTTTGACAAAACCGGCACCCTGACCATGGAACAGCCGGAAATCATCTCCATCACAGGGCGAACGCCGGGACTCACCGAGGAGGCCATCCTCACCATGGCGGCCACCGCCGAATCCCATAACCAGCACCCCATGGCCAAGGCGATTCTGGCCGAGTCCCGAGCCCGAAACCTGACCCCTGAGCCGCACGCTGTCTGTGAATTCAGGGCCGGGCGCGGCGTGCTCTGCACCGTGGGCGGAGACGCGGTGATCCTGGTGGGGAACCGCCAGTTCATGGAAGAACACGCGGTGGATATCCGCTGGTTTGGCAAAAAGGCCGCCCGACAGCGGCAGATGGGCAACACCGTGGTCTTTGTCGCCAAAAACGGCAAGGCCCAGGGCATGCTCGGGGTGGCCAACCCGGTGCGCCCGGAAGCGGTGCGGGCCCTGAACTGCCTGCGAGGCGACGGCGTCCGCACCATGCACCTGATCACCGGCGACACCGAAGAAGTGGCCCGCACCATGATGGATGTCTTTCCCTTTGACGACTGCCGGGCCGCACTCATGCCCGAGGAAAAGGCACTCTGGGTGGATGAGCTGAAAAAAGGTCATCCCATCGTCATGGTGGGGGACGGGGTCAATGACGCCCTGGCCCTGGCCCGGGCCGATATCGGCATCGCCATGGGAGTGGGCGGGGCCGAGGTGGCCATGGAGGCCGCCGACATCGCCCTAGCCGACTCTAATCTGGAAGGACTCATGAAGGTGCGCAACCTCAGCCATCAGACCATGAAGGTCATTGACCAGAACCACTACCTTGCCGTCTCCACCGACCTGATCGGGGCGGCCCTAGGGATGCTGGGCATCCTCTCGCCGGTGATGGCCGGGATGATCCACATCCTGCACACCGGTGGCATCCTGCTCAACTCAGGCCGTCTGCTCTCCTGGGAAGCGCCGGTGGAGCCCATGGATCGCTGCCGGAAATGCACGCAACGATGCGCCACCGGCGATAAGAGACCGGTAGAAACGGTTGAGTCGATAAAACCGTTAATGACGGCGATTGATTGAATCTCCTGCAGGTTGTTTTCAGTTTTTTGCAAAAAAAAACCAGGGTATACCTTGGAACCCCCTCAAAAGGCTGATCTTTACCCACACTTGACACCGGGGGTATCTCTTAATGCGGTTTGGCTGACTGTTAAGTATCTAAAATCGTTAAATATCGAATATCGAACAAGGAACCGCAGAATGACGAAGTTTTCATTTCGACATTCGATATTCTTTATTCGATATTCTGCGGTTCATAAAAGTTCCTATGAAATAGGATAGTTACCATGCCCACGGTGTCAAGTGTGGATCAAGATCAGCTCAAAAGGGGACTAACCCCGATGAACGGGATAAGCCAGACACCACATCAAACATAAGAGAACCACACAATGACCGAATTCAATGACGAAGAGATTGTCGACAGCTTCCTTGATCATATCCGCTACCTGGCCATCGCCCATCATGTCAATGGCCGTCTCCGGGTCAAGGCCAGCTGGAGCGGGGCCAAACAACTGGCCAAGCTGAATGAAGAAGAGATAGAATCGCTAATCGCGCGGATTCCCGGAATTCTTGACTACCGGGTCAACAAAAAGGCGTTGTCCATTGTCATCAACTATGATCCGGAGATCCTCGCTTTCTCACTATGGGAGGAGATCGGGGCCCTCGGTGAATATCCACTGAATCGGGAAGAAGTCAGGGCCAAGCTTCTTACCATTTTGATGAATTCGCAAAAAATCATTTGAACCACCACTCAAGGGAGACCATCATGCAAAAGAAGAAAAAGAGCAGCCAGGAAACTCCGGAGGCCGCCGTTGAACCGACAAACATCGATCCTGCGACAATCGTTGACATGGAGGAAAAAGCTGATGAAAAGGAGGAAGAAGGCGAGGGTATGACCGCCGACCAAGACGAAGGAGGGAGTCATCAGCCGCATCATCAATATCAGCAGGTTCCGTTGCCGCCGGGCTACGCCATCGAGCCGGCGACGGGAAGGATTTTCCAGATTGGCGAAGTTCCACCCTATCCAACTGCGCCCGTCTACGCCCCGTCGTATTACCAGCCGCCACCCGCCTCAACGCCGCCACAGCCGACACCCGAACAGCTTGCCGAAATGGCGGCCAGCCAGGCGGCGGCCCAGCATGCCGCCCAGCAGCGCCACGGCCAGATCGTTCAGACCATGGAGCAGTTCCTCAGCGGCGAGGCCACGGTGTCCGATGTGGTCAAGACCATGTACCTGAACACAAGCCAGGACGATCAGCTCTGGAAGGGGGCCATTGTCGGCGCGGCGGCCGCCGTTCTCTTGACCAGTAAACCCTTTCGTCAGGCCATGGGCAAGACCTTTGGCGGGATTTTTCCCGGCTTGAAAGAAGGCGGTTCAGTCACCAAAAAAACAAACAAATAACCTCAACCATAACTTCAACAAAAGGAGAAAACGGATGGAAACCAAAAAATCCTCCCATGAAACAAGCGAGCAGGCGAACTATGCAGGTGCTTCTCAAACCCAGCCGCAATACCAGTATGCCACCGCCCAGCAGCAGCCCCCGGCGCAGGCCCCGGCTCCGTACTACAATCAACAGCAGGTTCCTTTCTATCAGAACCAGGTTCCCGCTGCTGCCGCTTCCCATGCCCTGGCTGCCGGGATATTTGGCCTTATAGTCGTGGGCTCCGGGGCCATGGGCGCGAACCTGCACAGGGTTAACGCGGGAACCATGACCACGGGTGAGGCGGTACGAAACAGCTTTGCCAAGGGAGCGGTCGGCGGAGTTGCCGCCGCCACGGCAACCGCCATTTCCTCAACCGTGACTGCGGGCGGACTTACCGGTCTGGCCGTAACGGTGGCGGCGGCCACCGGCGTCAGTTATCTGCTCAGCAAATAGGACATTGGCGGCAATGCAAAGATGGCGAACCTCCGTTCTTTGCCGCGTTCCCGCCCTTCATGCAATTTGGGCCCGCTTGTGTGCATTCTAAACATTGTCGGGTCCGGAAATCTTAAAACCCAACTATTCTTCAAGGAGAGCAATCCCCATGGCAAATCAATATCAACAACAAGTTCAACCGCAATATACCTACCAGCAACCCATCCAACCGCTTCCGGCTGCGGCCCCGGCAATATCGCTCAACTCGCCCTTCGGTCTTGATATCAAGGATTCACAGTTCTGGAAAGGGGCGTTGTTAGGGGCTGCGGTTATTCTTTTGGTGACCAACGAGTCGGTGCAGAAAGGCGTCGTCAAAACCGTTTCCAAACTGACCGCCGCCGCCCAGAGCGGCATTGAGGAACTGAAGGAAAAGTTCGAAGATGCCAAGGCCGAGGCCCAAGCTGAGCTTGCCGCCTCTGAAACCTCAGAGCAATAGCAAGGCCTGAAGCAGGCCATGGAAAGATGACCCCCATCTTTTTTCATGGCCTGCAAACGGTCTCTTTAGACATAATGGCTGTCAGTTAAAAGAAAAAGACCTGCCCCTTGCAAACATGG
>DYDK01000061.1 GCA_020717935.1 Desulfocapsa sp. | reverse complement strand
CGCAGGCATATAGTTGATATTCCGAGGATAAAATTTTGAGCATAACGAAGAGTTTGGGCGAAAAGATCATTTTGCAAGAGGCTCAGGATGATAAAACATCAACTCGCTACCAAAGAAGCTTGTGCCGAGATATTCACGGGCGAGAGCGAGAGTCGGATGATTTAATCTGCCCCATGTGCACTGAACACTTACAGCGACATAACCTCTCACCGGGTGTACCAAGGTGGCCATTGCCAGCAGCGCCAGATAAGTGGGCGAACTCTCTTTCCTTCAACCCATCTGCCCCTGAGCAGATGGGTTTGGGCAATAGACTTCAGCGTTTCTGATAAGTGGGTATTTCTAAGCTCTGGATGAAAAAACAATAGCTACAGCTGACATACTGCTCATCATATCCTACATAAAATGCATCCGTTTATGGCCGCACTGGGTCAGCACCTATTGACCTGAATGTCTGATAATAATGAGACAACACATAGATGGGTGGCAGAAAGTCAGGCAAGGCTGGCTGGGGCTGGGGAGCTACGGGGAAAAAAATAGATTCTCATAGCAGTTGACAACTGAATGCTTGTGTGCGTAACTACCTATGATGGTCTCATAAAAAGTCCCTAAATGGGCTTTTTCGACTTTTTGCGAGACCATCACCTATAACTTTTCTGCTCATTTTTATTGGCTATCAGACACGCAATCAAAAATGATGGGCATGGCAGATGGCCACTGCCAAGGCATCAGCGGCATCGACACTGGGGGCGGAAGAAAGGCCCAGCAAGACCTTAACCATGTGTTGCACTTGGCCTTTTTCTGCTTGGCCATAACCCACCACCGACCGTTTCACCTTCTTGGCACTGTAATCATGGACAGAAAGTCCATTCTGCATGGCCGCCACTACTGCCGCCCCCCGGGCTTGGCCCAGTTTCAGAGCCGAACTGGCATTGGAGGCCATGAACACATCCTCCACCGCCGCTACTACCGGAGCATGCACTCGAATAACCTCATTCATCCCATCGAAGATTTCATTGAGCCGATGAGCAAAGGGAGATTTGGGGTTGGTCTTTATGACCCCGCAGGCAACAAAACGCATCCGCCCACAATCAACCTCAATCACACCGTAGCCGGTCAAACAAGAGCCAGGATCAATGCCAAGGATACGGGTCATGGCAACTCGAATGACAAAGGGAACTACGACAACTTCTCCATCAGGTCACTGTCAATATCAAAATTAGCATGTACCTTTTGCACATCGTCATGATCTTCAAGACTTTCCAAAAGTTTGAGCAAGGAGATAGCGGCCTTTTCCTCGGTCACAGCCACGCTGTTCTGGGGAATCATGGTGATAGCGGCCTCGATAAAGCTCACCTTGCCAGACTCTAAGGCCGCATACACCGCATCAAAAGACTCCGGAGCGGTAATCACCTGAAATTCCTCATCTTCTTCAACCACATCCTCGGCTCCAGCCTCCAGGGCCATATCCATGAGCTGTTCCTCGCTCAAGCCACTCTTTTCCACCTGCAACAGGCCTTTTTTGTCAAACATCCAAGCAACACAGCCAGAAGCGCCCAAGTTACCGTTATTTTTAGCAAAATAGTGGCGGACATCGGCCACCGTCCGGTTACGGTTATCAGTCATGCACTCCACCAAGACCGCCACCCCGCCTGGGCCGTAGCCCTCATACATAATCTCGTCATAGACCGCACCCTCGATCTCGCCCGTGCCCTTTTTGATGGCTCTGGTGATATTGTCTTTGGGCATGTTCTCGGTCTTGGCCGAGGTGATGGCCGCCCGCAAACGAGGATTACCATCGGGATCGCCACCGCCCATTCTTGCCGCCACAGTAATTTCTTTGATTAAACGAGTAAAAATCCGACCCCGCTTGGCATCGGTAGCTCCTTTTTTATGCTTGATTGTTGACCACTTAGAATGTCCAGACATAATATTCCCTTGATTTTATTAAAAATATACTACAAAGACACATCCAGCTGAGTCGAAACCGCTATTGTTCCGGACGGCTCTGACTTCATTTTTTTGAATCCCATCCCCAAAATAAAAACCTCCCGACTCTCGGTTCGGGAACTTTTGGGTTTCAACACCTTGACCATTTCAAAATGAGTCTGCATCTCAGCTACAAAAACAGGAAAATCCTCACCCTGAAAGGCCTTGCATAAGAAATGCCCCTTCTCGTGGAGCAGGGTTTCGGCCATCACCAAAGTCTGACGGATCAAATTCAGCGATTGCTGATGATCGGCCCAGCGATTGCCCGTGGTTTTGGGGGCCAGATCAGAAATTAAGACTTTGAAGGCCGGCCTGATTTTTCGTAACTGCACCACTAATTCAGGGGCCATAATGTCGGCCATAATCCAGTGAATAGGGGCACCGCCCGCTCGCGGGACCTTGGCCGTCTCCTGCAAATCAACGCCCACCACCACACCCTTTTCACCAACAAGCTCCGAAGCATACAAGGACCAGCTTCCCGGGCAGCACCCCAGATCCAGCACCGAGTCGCCCCTCCGCAGGAAATGATATTTTTTTTGAGCCTCTTCGAGCTTATAAATGGAGCGAGCCGGATATTTATCCTGCTTGGCCTTCTGATAATAAAAATCTTTTACTTTCCGCATCCCTGTAGAGTCCCCGTAAATTTCAAGGTACTTTATTCCATTTAACCATCTTTGACAAGGCGGAAACGATTGAACACCCGCAACTCAACCTGAGAAAACGACCATTAACCCCACTACCCACCACCCTTTTGCTCAGCAGCCAGATATCGATCCACCCATCGTTCAGCATCCCCCCGAGACGCCACTTCACCTTCCACCTGTGCTCTCTGAAGGCCATCAAGAATGCGGGAAAAAAGGGGGCCTGGTTGCAGAGAAAAGAGAGTCCTCAAGTCCTGCCCAGTAAGAAGACGAGGCCCATCGATAACGGGCTGGATATACCGATCATACATATTCAGAATTTCAGCCAGCAAGTCGGCCAGCTCAATCTCCATCGCAGGCGGTTTTTTTTCGCCTTTACCAGCCAAACTATCGGCCATAGCCAGAAGAAACAGGCCAATCAGATCAGCTCCCGCCTTTTTACTGAGATTAAGACAGGCCTTGCGACTCAATGCCCCATTCCGTCGTACATTGCAAAGATGAAAGGGCTGCATGTGCATCCCAATCAGGTCAGCGACCCACTCCCGCTTTTCATTGCTCCATTTCCACTCTCGTCCCAGCCGCAACACCAGCCCCTTGCCCACCTGATCATGGTTATAGAATGTAATTCTGCCGCCTTTATCTTCTCGAATCGCCATGCACGGGGGCTTACCCAAATCATGGAGTAGAGCTGCCCATTTCAATTTCCCCTTCATGCCTGGATGAACGATATAGCCCTGAATCCACACGGCACACTGTGAATAAAAAAGCTCCGGGGTCACCAGAATTTCCTCCATGAAACCAAGGGCAGCCAGACTGTGATGAAACACATCCAAATGATGAAATCCGGGCTGCACCACCCCCAAACCCTGAGCCAGTTCGGGAATAATCTGCCAAAGCAGCCCGCTAAGAGCCATCTCACTGATGGTTGCGTGGGCCCGTTCAGAATCCATAATCAGGTCCAACTCATGGCTGACCCGCTCCCTGGAGACCCGGGTAATCAGCTCCACCTGCTGACTGAGCTCACTCACTGTGGCCGCCTCCATCGTAAAACCAAGAGTGGCACACAAACGATAACCGCGCAGCATCCGCAAGGGATCAGCGACAAAGGCTTGAGGGCAGGCTCGTAACACCTTGTTTTCAAGGTCATCACTACCGTGCAGGGGGTCAAGAAAATGAAGCGGCGCAGTTTCATCAAACACAGTCGTCAAAAAAAGCCCCATACCATTAATGGTATAATCACGAAGACATAAGTCTTCTTCGATAGTAGTGGCACCACAGCGAAAACTGGAAAAATCAATGGTCACGCCCCGCCACACCACCCTCGCTGCCTCCGCATCGCCACGACCCAGCAACACAAAAGTCCCGCTCCCCAACTCAGCAATTAAAGAATGGCAACAGGCCACGGCATCACGGGCCACGGTCAGATCCAGATCGCCTGGATTTCGGCCCAGCAACCAATCCCGCACTGTACCGCCAACGACAAACATCTCCAGCCCGTGCCGTTGCGCCACTCTTTGCAGGGACGCCAGCAGTGATGCCGGATACTCATACATTTTTGCCCGTAAGAATGTCAGATCAAACCACTCCTCGCTTCTTTCTGCTTTCATCTCAAATCACTTTCGTTTATCGTGGGGAAAATCAGGGGCATCCATCATTGTAACCCCTCACACCTTTTTCTCTCTACCAGAAACCATGACAAACAGCTATGGATACTCCTACCCCTCAAAAAATCAGGATCGGAAAAACTACCATTGGTTTAATCGGACTTGATAGCGCCATCAACCGTGCCATAGCCGCTAAAATGGGAGAATCTGCAGCCATCTGCTTTATTCTTCAGGCAGTCAAGGATTGCAATTATATTCCTTCCTCGATGATCGAAAAGTACAGGGACGCCATACGCAGGGAATACCGGAAACTGACGGGGCACCACGACACTCTCGACCAACATCTGATGATCCGCATCCTCGGCAGCGGCTGCGTCAGTTGCAACAACCTGCAAACCATGCTTATCAACGCCATGGAACGGGCCGGAATCGCCGCCGACATCGAACAGATCCATGATCGTGATGAGATCTGGCGATTAGGAGTCATGGCCACTCCGGCTTTAATCATCAATGGCCAGATCAAAATCGCCGGGATCAAGCCCACCCTGGCCCAGGTGGAAGGATGGATTCGGGAAGCAAAAGCCGACGACCATGACTAACACTCTCCCCTTCCTTTATCTGGCGCCTATTCGCGGAATCACCGACTGGGTATTTCGCAGCCTCTTTCAGCGCCATTTTGGCGGAGTTGATCAGGCCATTGCCCCCTTATCAACCCGCAACCCCACGCCAGATTTGACCCTCGCCAGCTCCGTGATCTCCTCCCGGAAAACAACACGGCCTTGCCGCTTATCCCTCAGTTTCTCCACACCAACCCCGACGGGATTTTAGCCCTTGCCCGTGGACTTCACACACTCGGATACACAGAAATCAACTGGAATCTCGGCTGTCCGGCCCCCATGGTCACTCGCAAACAGCGCGGCTCAGGGCTGCTTCCCTATCCCGAAGCCATCCTCTCCCTGCTCGATTTTATCCTCCCTCAACTCCCGCTCAAACTTTCCATCAAAACCCGCTTAGGCCTGAATCACCCCGATGAGCTGATAACCCTCCTGCCCAGACTCAACGACTACCCGCTTACCGAGATTATTATTCATGCCCGCCTGGGCAAGCAACTTTACAAAGGAAACACCGACCCCGACAGCTTCGGCCGCTGTTTGGAACTGAGCCGTCACCCCTTGGTCTATAATGGGGACATCACGAATCCCCACGACTTGCTCGACCTGCAAACACAATTTCCCAGCATCCACAAATGGATGATTGGCCGCGGTCTTCTGGCTGACCCCTTTTTAGCCCTGACCATCAAGGGCCATCATTACAGCCACGAGCAACAAAGGGCCAAGCTCATGGCCTTTCACCATGACCTCTTCACTGAGTACCAGAAACATCTCGCCGGCCCCGCTCACCTTCTGGGCCGCATGAAGCAGATATGGCTCTATCTCGCCACAGCTTTTCCTGAGCAACAAAAACTGTGGAAAAGAATAAAAAAAACCAGTACAATAGACCATTATTGTACCACTATTGATGCGGCTTTCCAGTTAGGGGCCGTTAAGAAATAGTCTGTGCTTTTTATCCATTCCTTTACGGCCTGTTACGCCCCGCAGGAAATCCCCTTGGGGATTATGCCGTTCATGAGAGTAAAACGGATGAGTTATTTTTTGTACAACGGTTTAATGGCTCCACCGTTGACACAAAGAAAAAATGCTGGATTACAATCCAGCACCATGAGCTTCATGGCCAATCCGGTATCATCCACACACGACATTCAACTCAAGCACAACACATTATGCATCAACGACACAACCTGGCATGAATATCCATAAGACCATCTTTTCCCCCACCATTCGCCTTCTTTTTTTGTGCCTCATCCCCTGCCTGCTGGCTTGTACCCTGTGGACCCTGACACAAAATACCATGGCCAGCGCCCCCATCAAAGTCGGCCTGGAACAAAATCCGCCCCTTTCGTTTATGAATGAAAGGGGCAAACCCGATGGGATCCTCATTGATATCTTAAAAGTCGTCGCCACACAGGAAGGCTGGCAGTTGGAGTTTGTCCCCGACACCTTTGACAAGTGTTTAGAAAGTCTGAAAAATAAAGAGATTGACCTCATGGTCACCATCGCTTATTCCAAAAAACGGGCCGAACAATACGACTTCAACGCCATCAATGTCATCGCCAATTGGGGACAAATCTATATCCCGAGCCGCTCCTCAGTCCAATCATATTTTGATCTGGCCGAGAAGCGTATTGCCGTCATTGCCAATGATACCCACCACTTGGCACTTCATTCCATGCTGGACCAGTTTGGAATCAAGGCTCATTACCTGCCAGTAGATAACTTTGATGCCGTTTTCCACACGGTGGACAGCGGCCAGGCAGATGCCGGTGTTGTTGGCCGGTTTTATGCCCTGCAAAACGAAAACCAGTATCCAAATCTCAAAGCCAGCCCTATAGTCTTCAACCCCATTGAAGTTCACTATGCCGTCCCCAAAGGGACGCACGCCAATCTCATTGCCGCCCTTGACAAGCATCTGAAAATATTAAAAGACGACACGACCTCCCCCTATTATCAATCACTGGAACGATGGCTGGGACTGACCAAAAAACAGGCTGCTCCCAAATGGATTCCGGCCTTTATCTGGATCACTGCGAGCATCATCCTGGTACTTCTGTTTTTTACCATTATCTTGGGTGCGCAAGTCAAAGCACGAACCAGCCATTTAGGAGGCTATTCAAAATAACCTGAACACCTTGCATCTCGTCTTCGGGTCGTATTTGGCCGATTCTCAATCACAAAATCCTCGACATAACACAATTATGCCTGCGGTTTTGTTCAATCGTCCCGACCAAATCCAACCCAAATCCGAGCGCAATTTTGTCCAGTTTATTTTGAGTAGCCTCCTTAGAGGCGGAGATACAGGAACGAAGCAAGGCTGAAGAGGCCAGACAAAAGAGTGAACACGAATATAGCGAGCTGGTGCACAATGCCAACAGCCTTATTATCCGTATGGACAGTAAAGGCCAAATCGTTTTTTTCAATGAATTTGCTGAACATTTTTTTGGATTTACCCAGGCTGAAATCATTGGTCACAGTGTCATTGGCACTATTGTCCCCGCCCTTGACTCCCTCGGTCAAGATATGGAGCGGATGATCCAGGCTCTATGCCTTACCCCTGATGCTTTCATCAACAACGAAAACGAAAATATGCGTAAAAACGGAGAAAGGATCTGGATTTCCTGGACTAACAAGCCTTTTTATGGAGCCGATGGCAGCATTGAAAATATTCTTTGCGTGGGAATGGATGTCACAGCCCGCCGCGAATACGAAGCCCAACTCCTCCATCAGGCAACCTACGACCAACTCACCGGTCTGCCCAATCGCAATCTGCTCTGTGAACGGATCAGCCGCTCGATGACGACTACTGACCACCAGCAGAAAGGTATGGCTATCCTGCTTCTTGATCTGGACAATTTTAAGATTATCAACGATACCATCGGCCATACGCAAGGAGATCTCATCTTGCAAACCGTTGGGCAAAGGCTGCAATCATCCTTGGGGAAGGTGGACACATTTGCTCGCTTTGGTGGCGATGAATTTGTCATCTGGCAGGATAATCTGGTGAAAAAAGAAGATACAGCCCACATGGCTGAAGATATTCTTGCTCTTTTTTCCGCTGCTTTCGTTGTTGAGGGAAAAGAATTTTTCATTTCAGTCAGTATCGGCATCGCCCTCTATCCTGAAGATGGCCAAACAATCGATTTGTTGCTGAAATATGCCGATGTCGCCATGTACCATGCCAAGAATCTGGGAAAAAACAACTATCAATTCTTCACAAAAACCATCAACCAAGAACTCCACACCCGCATGGAGACCGAACATCTCCTCCGCCGGGCCTTGGAGCGGGATGAATTTCTGGTCTACTATCAACCGCAGATAAATGTCAACCAGCACACCATCTTTGGCATGGAGGCCTTGGTTCGCTGGCAACCAGCCACTGATCTTATTTTTCCCGCCGAATTTATTTCGATTCTTGAAGAAACAGGCATGATTGTGCCGGTGGGTGAATGGATACTTAAAACCGCCTGCACCCAAGCAAAGAGCTGGGTTGATGACGGTTGGCCACCATTTATTCTGTCGGTCAACATCTCCACCCGCCAGTTCCAGCAACCGGATTTAGACACCAGAATCATCAAAATCCTATCAGAAACCGGCTTTAACCCCCAACAACTCTGCTTAGAATTGACCGAAAGTGTAATCATGCAAGACAGTGAAGAGGTGATCCGCAAGATGCATGCCTTCCGAGCATTGGGAATCCAGCTTTCCATTGATGATTTCGGAACCGGGTATTCATCGCTCAACTATCTCCAACGCATGCCCGTCAGCCAACTGAAGATTGATCGCTCTTTCATTACCGACAACGAAGCACGAAACCAGCAGAATGAACCGGTCATTGTCGATACCATCCTCAGCATGGCCAGATGCTTGAACATGGAGGTCATAGCCGAGGGTGTCGAAACCACCCAGCAACTCAACACCCTTATCCGCCAGAATTGCAGCCAAATTCAGGGTTACTATTTCAGCAAACCCCTCCCCGCCGACGAGTTCACCCAGGCAGCAATGCCTGGCGGAGCTTTAAGGGTACGGATTGAAGAGCTTTCCAGCGCATTGTCAACAGAGAACCTTAAAAACAATGATATAGTGCCTGAACGGAAACCCCCTCTCGTCGAGTTTTACGCAGGGGATTTGTGCATAGGCTCACATGCTTGTGGTGCTAATTTTATTTTTTACTGACAGCGCAACAGTACATGGTTGTTTTTGGTGTTTTTTACCGTTTTTTAAACGCACCTATCCTGTACTCCG
>DYDK01000060.1 GCA_020717935.1 Desulfocapsa sp. | reverse complement strand
CCCCAGGAACTACCATGGATAGGCGGAGCAAAATTGAATATGCAGTTCAACTGATATGAAAACATTAAATGTTAGCGGCTGTGTCGGTTATACGCGATGCGAAAATCGCTGTTTAATTGTTACAAGCTTATTCACAGGAGCATTTACCTTTTTTCACCCAACTTAGAATTAGGCAGAAAACATTGATATCACGCGCACTTCTTCCTACTGTTCCTGAGCCTTGAACCGTAAGGGATACACAAGCAGCATGGACTCTTCAGCCGTCAACATATCGCCAAAACTGCCTTGGGCCACGACCCCGACATAGAGTTGCTCAATCTTGTCTTTCAAGGGCAGATGAGCGGAACGGGCATCATAATCCACCACATAACCATCAACCTTTCGGGTGCGCCATAATTCCTGGAAGCCAACACCATTCCACTTCAAGCCAAGTAGAGTCCCGGACTGAAAGACCTGGATACTGCGCGTCAGACTGGTCCAAGTAGGGGTATTGGCGTTAATAATAATATCATCAATACCATCGGCATCAACATCGGCCACCAAAATGCGGGAAGGGACAAAGACCTCTTCAAAAAGTTCCACACCATCAGCCATTTTGCTGGCACTCCTTCTGGCTCCGGTCTGCTGGGTCATCTGCATGGCTGATTTTCCACCAAGGAAGCGCTTGGTCGCCCCATACCGATCTTCGCTCTTCCACATCACTTTGCCGCTCTGCTTCATCACCAGCAACTTGTTCCACCGGTCTAAAACCACGACCTCCCACTCCCCGTCGCCATCTACATCAGCAAACGAAAAATCAAACATATTCACGCCTGACGGCACTGGCAATCGCTCATCACCGCTCACATTTTCACCATCGCGGGTTAAGATAAAAATAGGGCCACTGATGGCAATTCCTTCCGCGCCAGACTTTTGTCCAGCCAAGACCATGCCCAGACCGGGCACCTTGACCGGCCGGAGGTAATACCTGGCATCCTTAAACAGGGTGACCATAGCCTTACCATCCCATTCCACGCCCATAGAGCCAGGCATTCCAGCATCGGCGGCACTGATATAAATCTCAGCCTTACCATTATCATTGAGATCAGCGACATTGACCGCATGGATCTTATAACGGACACCGGGTTCAATCGTAGCAAACTCGGCAAGCCTTCCCTCGTTGAGTTTATAGACCAGCACCTTTTCCCTGTCTGTCATAACCACTTCCAGCGCCCCATCACCATCAACATCACCAATGGCCAGACCTTCCAGGGACAACTGCACATTCCGGGTCTTGAAAAACTGACTGGAACCTTCACTCCACAACAGAGACGAGTTCCCAAGACCGGCAGTCGCCCTGAATGTCCGGTCGGGATGAGCTGTCTGCAGGGCTCCTGTATCCGCTCCGGCCACGGCAGTTTGAGAAGCTGACCCACCGTTAGGCCGTTTTTTTCCAAATGTTTTTTCCAGCACCGACCAAGCCAGGCTGTCAATGGCGGTCATCACATCTCCTTCTCGAGCGGCGGTGGCATAAAACGACTCACTCTTTTTGGTAGCGACTGAATAGAGCTTGGCATCAAAACTCATCCCTCCCCCCAATGAGGTGACGCTACCATACAGGAGAAAATCGGCCCCCATTTTTGAGGCCAAGAGTTCCACCTGAGCAGGGTCAAGTTTACCACCTGCCCCCAAAGCGGCATTAATAGTCTTTTTATCAACAGCGACAATGCCCGCTTCGGCAATCAGACGACTGGCGAGCATCTCGCCTAATCCATCACGAAGATACGCCATATCCTTTGGGGCATTAATCGTAAACGGCAAAAATGCCATCGACAACTGTTTTTCACCGGCGCTGGCCAAGGAAAAAGATAATAACAACGAGAGTATAAAGCTCACACACAGCACGCGACACAAGCAATACTTTTTCATGAAAATTCCCCTACACGAAAAAATGAACGAAAAGAACACATTATGCAGACAATTTCCCCTGCTGCGACTGAATTTCTCAAAACACCTGCTTTCCAGAGAACGACTCCCCCTTTCATAGCATAAGAAAACAGTCCTCACACCTGACAACTTTCTGAAGATTTCTTCACCAAAGAACGATGACTGTCGTCTCTATTCTTTATGAAATACGCCCCTTCCGGCCCTATTTTCACGACTTTTTTTGACAATTACGATTACCCATATTTTTTTATAAAGTCAAGAAATCAAGAAGCTGAAAAGCTCGCCTCAATGTCTTCCATCTCGCCTTGTGCCTCTTCCCATTGGCTGTACCATCGCTCCAGATGCCCCTTGCACTGCTCGTATTCCTTACTGGTTGCAGCCCAGGCCTCTTCGTTGCGATAGAGTTCGGGATCAGCCATCAAGGTCTCCAATTCTTCCTTGCGGATTTCAAGACTGGCAATCTGCCGTTCAGCCTCTTCACCCTTTTTCTTCCACGGGGCCAGCTTGCGGCTCCGCTCCTGCCGTTCCTGAGCCTCCTGCTGCCGCCGTCCTTTTTTAGACTCCCGTGAATGCTCCCCGCCACCCTCGGCAAGTTCCTGGGCCTGAGAGTTTATATTTTTTTTAGGATCATCACCCTCAAGACTGATTTTATGCAGATACTCAGCGATATTCCCTTCGTGCAGAGCCACCCTTCCCTCTTTCACTACCAACACCTTATTGACAAAACTGTCGAGGAAATAGCGGTTATGGGAAACCACAATCAGGCAACCATCATACTGGGCCATCGCTTCCTGCAAGACCTCCTGCGAACTCATATCGAGATGGTTGGTAGGCTCGTCAAGGAGCATACAGTTGGCCGGTTTGGCGATCATCTTCGCCAGGGCCAGCCGACTTTTTTCCCCACCGGAAAGCACCGCCACCTTCTTGTCCACCTCTTCACCCCGAAAAAGAAAAGCCCCCAACAGAGAACGGGTTCGGGTGATGGTTAAATCGGCGCCGGATAAGGCCATCGTTTCCAGGGCCGACAGCGTTGGTGACAGTTCCTGGGCCTGATGCTGGCCAAAATAGGAGATCTGAACATTATGCCCCAGCGTGATCTCGCCAGTGTCATAGTCAAGCTGGCCACCGATAATCTTGAGCAGGGTTGACTTGCCCGCCCCGTTCACTCCAACCACGGCCACCTTATCGCCCCGCTGGAGTTGCAGTTCGACATCATGAAAAATCGGCCGCCCTTGATAGCTCTTGCTCAAGCCCTCGATCTGCAAAACATCCCGACCCGAGGGCGGAGCCGGTGGAAAAGAGAAGCGAATCTGCTGTTCATCATCAGACAGCTCAAGAATTTCAATCTTTTCCAGTTGCTTGACTCGGCTCTGCACCTGTTTGGCCTTGGTCGATTTGGCCCGGAAACGATCCACAAAACGCATGGTCTGCTTGATCTTGGCCTGCTGATTGTCATAGGCCCCTTTCTCAATGATCCGCCGTTCCGCCTTTTCCTGGACAAAATAGGAGTAGTTGCCTTTATAAACCGACAACTTCCCCAGACTCAATTCCCAAGTGGTCTTGGTAATCTTGTCAAGGAAGGTGCGGTCATGAGAAATAATGACCATTGCCCCTGGGCAGGAGCGAAAAAACTCCTCCACCCAGGTAAGGGAATCGAGGTCAAGATGGTTCGTGGGCTCATCGAGGAGCAGAAGCGAGGGTGACACCAGCAGCATCTTGGCCAGCATCAGCCGCATGATCCAACCGCCGGAAAAGCTGGTCACGGCTGCATCCATATCCGTTTGCTGAAAGCCAAGGCCTAACAGTACCTTTTCCACTCGGGACCGGATGGAATAAATATCCTGACCCTCCAAAAGGTGCTGCAACTCCCCCTGCCGCTGGAGCATGGAGTCAAAAAGCTCGGTTCCCTGATCGGTAAGCGCCAGTTGCTGGTGCAGAAAATCAGCCTCTTGCTGCATGGTCAGTAGTTCATCAAAGGCTGATTCTGCCTCCTGATAGAGGGTATTTTCAGAGACCAAGGCACTGCTTTCCTGAGGCAGATAGCCGACACTAAAATGTTTGGACTTAGTGATGACCCCATCATCACAGGTCGCTACCCCAGCCATAATCTTGAGCAGGGTTGATTTTCCGGCACCATTAACCCCAATGAGACCAATGCGGTCACCGGCATGAACCCGCTGAGAAATATCCTTGAACAGATGTTTTTCGCCAAAGCGGACATCTAAATGATTAATGGACAGCATACTTCAATGTTCCCCTTGGGAGTGTTATATCGGTTTCAAGTTTGAGCCTGGACACCAGACCTAACTGTTCTAATCGCTGCCAATTGCATCGTTTCTGGCCCAGCACCGCCGAAAGGTCGGCGGGGGCAATCTGCAATGACAATCGTTTTCCAGGCGGACAGCTCGCCAGTAAAGAACGAATCCTCTTGAACCAGATTCTGGCCGTCACCAGTTCGCCAAAGGCCGGATGCCATGGACCGGCCACCAGCCCGTGTTCCAAGGCAGTCGTGGCTTGCAGGCCGATTCGTACCACCTTGATACCAGCAGCTGCCAGCATCTCCTTGGCCCGACACGACCGAGCAAGAGCCAGATTCATGGACAGCGGCCGATATTCGCCCCGCCGGTATGCAGCCGCAAGTTCGGTCTGCTCCATCACCAGTACCGGATAGAGACGAACAAAGGATGGAGCCATCGCCACCACCTCACGAATGGTCCGCAAAAAAGAGGCCGTATTCTCAAAGGGCAGTCCTGGCATCAGTTGCACCCCCAGCTCCATCCCCGCCGCCTGCAAACAGACCACGGCCCGCCGACAATCATCAGCATCATGGCCACGATGGGAAGCTTCCAACACACGGGCATCCAGGGACTGAATTCCCAATTCAACAATTCGAACCCCCCGAGCCAGAAGATGGGCACAGGTTGCACTCTCCACGCAATCAGGACGAGTAGAGAGGCGGATACAATCAACATCTCCTGACTGCAAAAATGGCTGAACCGCCGCCAGCAAGGCATCCTGATACCTCAGCGACAGACAGGTAAAGGAGCCGCCGAAAAACGCCACCTGCACCGAGCGATAGCCATGCTCCCGCCCACCTTCTCGATTCTCTCGCCTGGGTCGTGCCAGCCATTCGCTTATGGTAACAGCCACCTGTGCCATCTGTTCGTTATGAACAACATGGTCACTCTCACCTTTTCTCTCACCAGCAATCGTATGCTGATTACAGAAAAGGCAGTGTTGGGGACAGCCCTGATGGGAAATGAAAATAGGGATAACAAAAGGCATAATCAACAATAGATTGCAGGGTGCGTCCCACGCATTATTCGTTGTATTTATTGGCGCGTGAGACGCATCCTGCAATCTGAACGAAAAACGGAGAATAAGCCATCGTAAAAAAACAACTTGGATTGTTTACATTCATGAATGATATCCCCCAAGGGGACTTCCTACGAGGCGTAATAGGCCGTAAAAAATGGATAAAAAGTTCAAGCTATTTCTTAACGGCCCCTTGCCTGCTCAAACGACCAAGAAATACAACGAAATGTGCTCAATAATGAGGCTAAGTACAATGTAGATTTCACTGGGGAGGCCGTCGGCCCCTAAAAAACATTGGGAATTACTGCCGACAACCAGCAAAAATATCCAGTTCCTTGTTATACATCGCTGTCTTCACCCTCATCATTCCCAGAGCAGAATGGAAGAGATTGTCATGAGAAAGGGGGGCGTCTATTTTTTTTCGCAGACATTCTTTATCAAGACGACTTCCGGCAGCAAAAGCTTCTCCCATCCACAGGATAAAGGGGACATGTTTTTGTTCATCCGGAGCAATCATATACGGCACGCCATGCAGATAGATGTTTTTTTCTCCTAAAGACTCCCCTGAATCCGAGAGATAGAGCATGGCCCCCTCAAACTGCTCACCATTCTTCTTCAGCAAGTCAATAACCTGGGCCAGAAAATAATCAGTGTAAAGGATGGTGTTATCATAAGCGTTCACCAGCTCATCGGTTCGACACTCCTGAAGCTGATTGGTGGTACACTCAGGAAGAAAGGCCTTGAACGCAGGAGGTGAACGCCGATAATACGCCGGTCCATAGCTCCCCTTCTGGTGCAGAACGATAAAGGCATCACTCTCAATATGGTCAATATACGACTGCAAGCCCGACAACAAGACCATATCCTGACATTCACCATCCACGCACAGTCCGTCTTCTCCTGGACTCCGGCCCCTGGCCCCTGATTCCTGTCTTCCTGGCATCTGTATTTCCACCCGATCGCAGACCCCACGACAACCGGAATTATTTTCCCGCCACAGCACCTGAACACCGGCTCGTTTCAAAACATCCAGCAAACCCTCATGCCTTTCGGCCTTGGCGTCGCTATACGCTTCTTGTCCAAAATGAGAAAACATACAGGGCAGAGACAAGGTGCTGACCGTCCCGCACGACCAGGTATTCGTGAAATTGAGGATATCCTCTTTTTCAAGCAGGGGATTGGTCTTTTTACCATAGCCATTGAGTGAAAAATTACGGGCCCTGGCCGCCTCACCCACCACCAGAATCACCAACCGCTTCTTACTCTGCTCGCGCCCCACCGTCTCCAATCGGGCATCCTCACCAATGGGCCTGACCACAACATTGCCACTCGTCACTGTTTTTTTGACAAATGAGACCACGGCATAAATGGAATTAACCGGATTTATCAGATGCCGTAAATAGTTGTAATTATTTCCTAATGAAATGTAGTCTTTATAAAAAGAGATCAAGACAACAACAAAAATCACCAGGCTGGTCAACACCGCACCGAGCATCATAAACAACTCTTTCACGAGAGCATAATGACGAATTTCGACCCGCACAATCACCAGGGAAGGAAGCACTCCCAACACGACAACAAAATAGAGCATTTTGACATTCAACAATTCCGAGACATTGCCAACATCCATTGTCAGGATATTTTTGATCATCGAACGATCAATCATAATCCCATAAGTCTTCATAAAATAGGCGGCAAAAGCCGCCACAAAGAGAATAATGATCAACGAAGGTTTGATGAAATACCGGAAACTCAACAGAGAAAGACAGAAATTGATAAAGACCAGCAACACCAAAAAAATCGAAGCCAAAAAGAACCAGCTCTGCTGAGAAGCAGCGGCGATCTTCCACAACTCGGACCAGAACGCAGTATTATAGAAGCACACCAACAGCCCAGAAACCGCCAGGGTCAACTGGATGCTGCTGACTCGTGGATGCAGAATCCTCTCCAGTACCCGCCTGAAAAATGAGGGTGGTGAGGAGAGCAAAATGTTTTTTATTTTTTGATTCATTCAACGATCAAAAACAAGACCAATCAATTCCGATCACCAAACGACATGGAATTTTTGGTAATTGCAGGAGTTTTATTCAACAAGTGCTGAGAGAGCTTTAGGCATAATGGTCAAACAGCACCAGACCCCACACCAAAACCACCAGCATCAGGGCAATCAACACCGCCGCCGAACCAATATCTTTGGCGGCTCCAGCCAATGGATGATGCTCGGGGCCAATACGGTCAACGACGGCCTCAATAGCAGAATTAAGCAATTCTGTCATCAAGACAATCAGGCACACACCGATCAGCAAGGCCCACTCAACCCCATTTTCCCCAAGAACACAGGCAAGGGGAAGTAAAACAACCAACAGAAAAAGCTCTTGGCGAAATGCGGCTTCACCTTTCCAGGCCGTTTTCAAACCACACCAGGAATAACCAGCGGCATTGATAATGCGGCGCAGTCCGGTTGCTTTCACTCCATTCATTTTCTCTCCTCTTTTCACTGATTCCAATTCGCATTCAAACGGGCACTTTTATCAGCTGCACTCCATAGATTCTTTCCGTATTCCTTGTACTGCTTCGTCACCATTCGTTATCTTCTCAATGTCAACAGGAATCCAAAGTGAAATAAAGCCCCGCATCATCGCAAACGAGAACGGCGAAGTAAGCAATTCCGTTGGGGATGAAGTCCCTCTGGGAGAACATAGATTTTTCCTCTTAGGGGCTCATCTGTGGTTCGGGAACAAATGACTTCCATAGACAGTATCATTGTCCATCTACGGCATCATACTCGGCAAGCACTGCGGCAGCGGCCCGTTGCTCGGCCTCTTTTTTGGAACCAGCAGTACCGATGCCAAGAACGCTCTCCCGAAAAATCACCGCCACCGTAAATATCTTTTGATGGGAAGGGCCGTCTTCGGCCTCCAAGCGGTACGATGGCGCTTCATTATACTGTTCCTGCAGGAGTTCCTGCAAACGACTTTTGGCGTCGGCAATCAATAATTCTTCTCGTCGCGCATCAAAGGTGGGGATAAAAAAACGAAGCACAAAATCTTGTGCCGTTTCATAACCACTATCTTCAAAAATTGCCCCAACCACAGCCTCATAGGCACAGGAAAGAATGGATGACTTATTGCGTCCATTGGAGGCCTCTTCCCCCTTGCCCAAACTCAAAAAACGGCCCAACTCCACAGCCCTGGCCATCGTTGCCAGATGGGTTTCATTGACCAGTGCGGCCCGCAATTTCGTTAACCCCCCTTCACGCATCGCCGGAAACCTTTGAAATAAGGCCGCCCCCACCACCAGATCGAGAACCGCATCGCCAAGGAACTCCAGGGTTTCATTGTCCTGACCGGCAAAGGCATGTTCAAAGGCAAAGGAAGCGTGCACCAAGGCCTTCTGCAACAAGCGTAAATCGGTAAACCGGTAGCCCAGAATCTGTTCAAAGAGTGCAAGTTCCTGTTTGTTCTTCTGCGTCAATGAATCAATACCCATCCCATTTTCCCCTTGTCAAAAAGACAAACTGTGGTATATAAGGCTCGCAGTCTGTTTCTTGACTGATCCAACAAGCCTGTTCACAACTGTTCAAAAAGGCGGCGTAGCCAAGTGGTAAGGCACTGGTCTGCAAAACCATGATTCAGCGGTTCAAATCCGCTCGCCGCCTCCATGAAATCCAAAGGGTCACAAGTTGTTCACTTGTGACCCTTTTTTTGTTCTCGACGAGAACAACGCAGAAAATACCTGATATTTGTCTTTACCGCAAGGCCAACTCACACCTCAATCCTGTAATCGCGTAGATTTCGTTGTGCGAAGTCAGACCCTTAGGGCCTCGGCAAGAATAAATCGTTCCGTATTGCGCAGGATTTTCAGTCAT
>DYDK01000059.1 GCA_020717935.1 Desulfocapsa sp. | reverse complement strand
GGCCCAAAGATGGGAAGCAAGATGGTATATTGGTAATTTCCGAGTCCCTAAGCGATGGTTTCAGCGAGGCAGAGAGATTCGCAGCTCTTTTTCTTTCTTGAGATTCTCCTTATAGAGGAGCAGGGTTTTACCCAAAAGGTGTACCAATGTGCTGTCGGTGGTAATGGGCAATAGTTTTGCGGCATCATGCTTGTTTATACTGCTACTGGCGGCAATTTTGACCTTAATCAGTTCCCGTGCCAAAAGTTCCTGGCGGGTCGCTTTGAGGACATTGTCGGTGATTCCTTCCTTGCCAATAGTAATAAGGGGTTCAAGATGATGGCCAAGCCCTTTGAGAAATTTTCTCTGTTTTCCGGTCAGCGTAAACTCTGTCTTTTCTTCCTTCTTGGTCATGTTTTCTTTCCTTTTCATGGGTTAGTTGATGAGGTTTTTAATGATTTCGTATCCTCCAAGATAGGTTCCTATGGATGAACCGATACTGGTCAGGATAAAAACGAGAAAGATGCGAAGGAGTTTGTTTTTCCACCATCCAGGAATAGTCCTCATATCATCGCTCACACTTTCAAATTCTTTGACAATGGGAGGGGTTGTCATCAGTTGGATAAAAGCGGCCACATGTCCCGCACCAATTAAGGGGTTCAGACTGGTGATGGGGGCTGCTACGAGGGCGGCAATGATGGTCAGAGGATGGGATAGGGCCAATATTCCACCAATAGCCGTGGGGATACTGTGGGCCATAACCCAATAAATGAGATTGGCTCCGGCATCGGCTTCTCCCTTCTGGAAACCAATAGTGACAAGGGATGCAATAATAAAAAGAGGAAATGACCATCCCGCAATCTTCCAGCCTAAGGAAACAGGGGGAATAGTGGTGATCTCCTTTATCATAGCACTATTATCAATGGCAAATAGTTTCTTAATTCCGGGCACATGGCCGGCTCCCACCACCGCTACTATCCGCTTGCCAGTTGTGGATTTGATCTTTTCTGCAAGGTAAATATCTCGCTCATCAATAATTACTTTCTTTACATCGGGTAAGACCTTAGCGATTTCATCCATCATCTCATCGAGGACACCCTTCTCTTTGAGCTCGGTAAGTGCTTCTTCATTCATTTCAGTACGATCAAAGAGACTGGCCAGCAAAGTGGACAGCAGGTAACCTTTTTTAAAGAGGGTTGTTGACTTCCATGCCCGACGCAGGGTGATCCGGAGGTCTCGGTCACAGAGAGTAATCGGGACATTCCATTCCTGGGCGCATTGAGTAGCGGCTAATAATTCAGCCCCGGGTTGAACACCCAATTGCTCGCCCAGTTTTTTCTGGTAGGAGGCCATGAACAGGTTGACCATCAGGGTTGAGAGTTGTTTGTCCTTGATGACCTGCTTGAGATCAAGTGACTGCCATTGTTTTTTCTCAGTCAAGGCCTGGTATCGTTTCTCGTCAAGCTCAATGCAGACAGCGTCAGGCTGTTCCTGAGCAATGACTTCTCGCACCAGATCAACGGAGTTTTGTGAGATATGGGCAGTTCCCACCAGCAAGATGGTCTGCTCGTGGTGCTGGAGAATATGGACATCCGGTGGATAGTTTTTGGAGGGAAATCGCTGTGGTGGCATGAATAAAAAAGGCGGAGCGAAAGGTCGGACGACAAGCTGTTGTATATGGCAGGTTCTGAAGTAAAAGGGTCCCAGAGTGGCCGTGCATCATTGGAGAAAAAAGAGTTATGGGTTTTGATTAAGCATCTTTAATTTTAAGGCGTTTTCCTGCTTGAATATTGTTTGATTGCAATTTATTCCACTGTTTAATTTGCCCGGGGGAGAGGTTGAACTCTTTAGCGATGGTCCAAAGGGTATCTCCTTCTTGAACCTGATACCAATTTTGAAGATTTTTTGGGGACTTTTGTGCATTGCTTGCTATTGTTTTGGTACTATCACCATTGGCGCTGTTCTGAGCGATGTGAACCTTTTGCTCTGTAGAACTGTCATTCTTACGGGGGAGATCCTTTATCATTTTCTTTGTTTGAGTGGCCAAGAGAGCGATGTCATCTTTTTGAGGAGTGCTTGCAATCAGGGAAGTGCCTGCTGATTTTGTGTCCCTGATTTTTACTTGTACCGTGTTGGCATGAGGTTCGTTATTGTTGGCAATACGACTCTCTACGATATCCGTCTCGGTGAATTTGTTTTTTTGATCAATGGGGATGGAAAGGTGTTGCCCGACCTTGAGTGTGTATTTAGCAGGCAGATCATTCCAAGAGAGAATCTGTTCGGCTGGAACCTTGTATTGACGAGCAATCTGGGCAATGGTGTCGCCTTTTTTGATCGTGTGTGTTGCTATGTTTTCCTGGCTGACAGAAAAGTTCTGGATATCGAGATTAGCAACGGTCATATCGCTTCCTTCCGGCATAATGCGGTAGCGGATATTTTGGAAGGGGATCCGTAATCGTTGGCCTGAAGCCAGTTTTGGGCTTTTGAGATTGTTGGCCTTGAGCAAGGTGGTTTTATTGATATCGTAGCGGTTGCAGATTTCAGTGAGGGAGTCGCCCTTGCCGATGGTGTGAGTTTTGTAGTCTATAGTAGTAATTTTTTGCAGACGGGGAAGATTTTTGCTGGCCACTTCTTTGGAGCCGGTAGGAATTTTGATGAAATGGCAACTTTGGTTCAGGGGGGTTTTATTGGTGGAGAGCTCTTGGTTGAGTTGATCGATAGTCTTACGGTCACAGTTGCTGATCAGGGCAACGGCATCCAGGGGAAGCCCTGGCCCAACCTCTAAAGTGTCATAAGCCAGAGGTGGATCCATCTGGATGTTGGTGAAGCCGTATCTTTCTGGATTTTTGGCGATGATGATTGAGGCGATAAGTTTAGGGACATAGCGCTTTGTTTCCATGGCCAGATAGTCGTATTCGGCTAACGACCAGAAATCGGAGCTTCCATATTTCTCTAATCCTTTACCAATCTTGCCGGCTCCGGCATTGTATGCGGCTACCGCAAGATGCCAGTCATTAAATTCTTCATAGAGGTTGCCAAGGAATTTAACAGCGGCTTGGGTTGATTTTTCCGCATCTCGTCGTTCGTCAAGATATTTGTTGATTTTGAGATCGTAGTCGGAACCTGTGCCCGGGATAAATTGCCAGAGTCCAGAGGCATGGGCCTTGGAGTAGGCCCTTTGATTGTACCCACTTTCAATCATTGACAGGTAGGCAAGATCTTCAGGGAGACCCGCTTCCTTGAGTTCTTTTTGCATCATCGGCAGGTATTTGCCTGCACGAGTAAGCCAGATGGTGAAACTCTTTCGCTGTTGATTCTGAAAAAGGTCAAGATAGGCTTGTACTTGACTGTTGATAATAAGGGGGAAATCAGAGTCGGGAAGGTCGGTCTGAGCAGATTTCTGGCCTTGATCTGTTGAAGAGTTTCCTGCATTTTTTCCGGTTGTTGACCATGAACCGGTACGACGAAGGGCTTCCAGTTCATCCTTGAGGTTTGTTTCAGGGTCTTCGGCATCAGCGGGGGCAGAACTGACCAGTTCCTGGTCGTCGGAGAGACGGAGGGTGGCAGATTTTGGGTCATTGGCACAGGCAGACAAAAAGAGGACGGGTAAGAGCAGGGTCAATATGCTCAAACATCGTTTCAGGAGCTGAGTCATAATATATGCGTTGGGGGAATCAGGCTTTTATCAGAGGTGAGAGGTGCGTGAAAATCAGGCGAAAATCAAAACGATATTGTACTCTGCTCAAGAACGAAGTACATTCGCACCCAAATTTATACTCAAACGAATAAATGATTCTTTTAATTAAACTCCAAGTAGTATTGAATTGCAAGAAAAATGTTCAAAAAAATATTCTATTTATCAGTTTTTCTTATATTAATAGCGGGCTTAGGGGTAGGCTGGGGGGTGTATTGGTTTGTTGTTCTTCATCCTGGAAAGGAGATTGAATCTGCGAATATCCAGCGGATTCTCGGCAAGGAAACCCCTGTTTTTTTTAGTGATGGCAGCACCAGGCTCGGGGTCTTTTTTGACCAGGCTCATCGGCAATATGTTGAATATAAGCAGATTCCCAAGGACTTTGTGAATGCCTTGGTGGCTTCAGAGGATAATTCGTTTTTCTCGCATTACGGTTTTGATCCTTTGGGGATTTTAAGAGCGGCTGTTAAAAATTATCAGGTGGGTAAAGTCGTTCAGGGTGGAAGTACCCTGACGCAACAGACAGCTAAAAATCTCTTTAAGCGTCGAGGCCGTTCGTATCAGGAGAAGATCAGGGAGTTGATTTTTGCCCTTCGTTTGGAATACTATTATTCAAAGGAAAAAATCTTCGAGTTTTACGCCAATCAGTTTTTTGTTAGTGGTAATGGACATGGTTTGGGGGTTGCGGCTCGTTATTACTTTAACAAAACGGTTGCGGATTTGTCATTGCTGGAATGTGCTTTTATTGCCGGTAGCGTTAAAAAGCCTAATTCTTACAATCCCTTCATAAAAAAGAGTGATGCTGCAAGCAAGGAGGCAATAGCCAATGCTAAAGTTCGAGTTCGTTATGTCCTTGAAAAAATGCTGGGAGCAGGAACAATCAGCACGGCCCAGTTTCAGGAAGCGATCACGACTGAGCTTGTCTTTCAGCACGGATCTATAGGGTATGCTCAGGATTTTGTCATGGACATGGTGACCGATGCGGTTGCGACTTCTGAGGTGATGGAGGCGTTAAAGGAACAAGGTATTGATAATCTTGCGACTTCTGGATTGCATGTGGTCACCACCGTTGATCAGGATTTGCAGAAACAGGCTCTTTTTGCTTTACGGCAGGAGCTTTCTCGCCTTGATGTTCGTTTACGAGGTTATGATCGGGTTGAGGTGCAAAAAGAACTGGCAGGCATTGACTATCTTGGTGATCTGACAGTGAAACCACATGCATTTCTTTTTGGCACCATTAAAAAGGTTGTAAAATATACGGAAAAAGATCATTCGCCGGTGAAAATTGAAGTTGATTTAGGCGGGAAGTCTGGACCGGGGGTGATTGAGCAGCAAGGTCTGATGGGCCTGCTTGCCTCCCAGATGAAATGGAAGCAGGGACGATGGAATGATGCGACTGTTAAGGATCTGCCTTTGCTGGTGTCGCAGTTACAGGAAGGAGATCGGGTCTGGGTCAGTGTCAAAGAGATTGCTGCGGATGGGGCCGTGAGCCTGGAGCTGGAAAAATTTCCTAAAGTTCAGGGTGGGGCCTTGATTCTGCAAGAGGGCCTCATCAAGGCCATGGCCGGTGGTGTTGAAAATCGTTTTTTTAATCGGGCTATTTATGCCAAGCGAACCATGGGCTCGGCCTTCAAGCCTTTTGTATATGGTGCTGCCTTGCAACTTGGTTGGAACGCTACTGATCTTCTAAATAATAATCGTAATGTTTTTTCGTTTCAGGGACAGCAGTATTTCCCTCGACCGGATCATAAGAGTGACAGCAGTCAAGTCTCGATGAGCTGGGCCGGAGTGCATTCGGAGAATCTGGCTTCGGTGTGGTTGCTGTATCATCTTTGTGATCATCTGAATATGCAGCAGTTTAAGGAGGTTGCAGCCCATGTGGGTTTAGCCCCAATCGTTGATTCCTCGGGGAATGCGGAGTCTGCGCTTGTTTATGCCGCCAGAATTCGCGATCGTTTTGGTATTATTGTTAACCGAACCGCCCTTGAAAACGCTGCTTTTTATCAAGCAATTGCCAACTTGGAGACTGATTTCATCTTTGAAAATCGAGTTCAGGAATATGTTGCCATGAAAAGTCTGCATTATGGGCCGGTGTCCGTTGCTGTATCTCAGCTTGATTCCCAAACATCGGATCAAGGGATGACGGCAGAGGAGCGGCAGGAAATGTCGGTTCGGAGATCCCTTCTTGCTGGTCAGAATTATCTTGGCCTTGTGAGCTTGCAGCAGGAACTTTTGTCATATCGTCGGCAGGTGGAAGACCCTTGGTGCATCTTGGAGAGCACTATTGAGCTGACAGATCAAGGGACTGCCAGGATGTATTATGACCTGATTCGTGAACGATATACCTTTGCCCGAGGCGGGCAAAGTGAGTCTTTGCAAGCTGTCGATGGAAATCAATTGCGCGAACGCATATTGCAGATGGATGGAGGGGAACAGGAAAAATTTTGGAATAATGTCTTTTTGGAGTCTCTCTTTTCATCGGCAACTGTGGATATGGTGCGTCGGCAGGTGGATATTGAATTCAAACGGCTTAGTGCCTTGCCTCCTTATAATTTTGAGGTTCTGGCGGTGATGAAGGATTTCCGGATACTGGTCGGATTGAAATATCTTATCAATTTTGCACGAGAACTTGGGGTGAAGAGCCAACTGGAAGCTGTCCTTTCCTTTCCCTTGGGTTCGAATGTCGTGACCTTGCTTGAATTTGTACGAATGTATGAGGGGTTGGTGACTGGTGAGGTGGTTATGGCTGAAGGGCAGGGGGAGGATACTTCTGATTTGCTGGCTATTATTGACCGTATTGAATCGGAGGAGGGTGAGGTACTGTATAAGCCTAAGCGAAAACGAAGTCGGCCGGTGTCCTCTGAGACCTCCCTCGTTGTTGGCCATATTCTTGAAAATATAGTCAAATTTGGAACAGGGAAAGCCGCCGATAAAAATGTGCGATTGGCGAGTATTGATGATGATTCTGCCAAGAAATTTGCGGGTGTTGATCTGGCGATTCCCTTGTTGGGTAAGACTGGCACTGCCAACAATTATACTAATGCCTCTTTTTTTGGATATTTGCCAGGAGTGGACTCGCGGGGTGGACTGGTGAATAAAGGAGGATATGCGGTGGGGGTCTATGTTGGCTTTGATGATAATCAGGAGATGCATCATTTATCCACCAGAATTACCGGTTCTGAAGGGGCCTTGCCCACCTGGATTGAACTCGTTCGGAATCTGTTCAAAGAAAAAGGATATGGCCAAAAGCTTGATCCCGTTGAAATTACATTTTCCGGACTTACTGTACAGCGAGAATCCTTAGGTCAGCTCAATTTGGCCGTGCAGGCTCAAAATGGCGGCATCTTACCCCGCAAAGTCAGTGAGGTTGATGTGAAAAATCGTTCAATCCCCTCTATCATGACCTTTGGCGAGCTGGATGATACAGGCAGGTTTGTTCCTGCTCGTCACTTCACGCCTTACTGGCGTGTCAGTGAGGGTGTAAAGGATCCTTTCGCAGGGGAAGCTCTTCCCCATTAATGTGTTATTTTGAGTGAAAAAAATCATGAATCAATTAAAAAATCTTGCCCTGCTTGCTTGTTGTTCACTGCTTTTGAATGGTTGTTTTTCTAACGGAAAAAAGGTGCCGAACCCGAATGCTCCGATGGAGAATGGAAGGCAGGAGGGCGAAGCTGCTGCCAGTGTATCAACGGCGGTGCAGGAACGAAATGTGAATAATAGTGGGATGGGCCAACCGGCTCATCCCACGGCAACGGCTCTTGCGGGAGCGTACTCTTTGGCGCCATCACTTGAATTTGTGACAGGCAGGATCTCCGCATATAATAATAAAATGGAGCTGTGGCGCAAAAGAGACAGTCAGGCGGCGGTGTTGCGGATACCGGCGGATGAATCGGAAAAAATGGTAAACTGCTTTCGTGAGTTGCAAAAGATTCTGAATGGATACAATCGGCTTCACGAAACCCTTTTGCGACAGGCCTCTTTGCCAACGGGTACGGCTACATATAATCCCAAAGAAGTCTATGAGTTGCAACAGGGGGATGTTGCCTTTGTTGATGGATTCTGCGGCCAAGTGGTAGCGGCTGATAATGATTCAGGCTTTGGTGTCTGGGGGCAGGGAAATGGGGGCAACGGCCTTTTGCCGGTTGAGATTTTGATTGCCCAGCATGCGGCCAATGGACAACACGAAGAACTGGTTCAGGCCTGGGAACAAATGCCAGAGGTGATGGAGGCTAAGGTCAGTGTGCAGACCAAGATTTTTTATGGCAATGCATTGATGGCCTTGCAACGGGAGGAAGAGGCTGCACAGATGTATCGTTCGCTTGTTGATCAGATGGCACCTGCTGATGGACCGGCAGTGGATCTTCTTTCCGTGCGAAAAGTATTGGCTGATTTGTATTTTGCTACGCAGAATTATCGGGAGGCAGAGGCTCAATATAATGAAATATCTAAAAATTATAAGGATGCGACTGCTGTTGAGGAATGGGCCATACTGCAACGGACCATATTGCAAAAAGGGGATCAGGGTGGGTCGGAGCTGCAAGAGTATGCAGGGCTTCTTAAAAACAATCTGGGGTTTGAGCCGACAAAGGATGGTTATGCCGTGGTATGGCAAGCGGATAAATTTTTGCAAGTCTATCCTAAGTCTCCAGTAGCATTCAATGTTGATTTAATGAGAAGCGCAGTTCGAGAGCAGGCGGATCAGTGGTCGAAGAGTAACGGGAGTGATGCCGCTACATTGGCTGGGCAACAACAGCCTCAGGGAGCAGTGGCGGAAGCGGTAGTGCCGAATTCTTTCGATCAGTTTCCACCACCTCTTCCTTCTGTTCCCGTTCATTCTACCGCAGTGCGACCGCAATTTTCTCAAAAAAATGAAAATGGAGCGGTGCCCTCGCCGAATGAGACGGCGGCGGCCAATGTCGAAAATGCCCAGGAGCTTGAGCGCCGCTGGGGTGAGGGACAAAGATTGATGGCTGAGGCACAGTATGATAAAGCCATTGAAATGTTTACCCCCATGCTCAATAGTCAGGATTCACTCAAGGCTGAGAAAAAAATAGCTGAGGCTTCAATGTTTGCGGCTGAGGCAGAAAGAAGACGGGCAGCCGACATTTTCATCCGCTTTACCAAGGCTGCTGATGTTGAGTCGAGAAAGAAATTGCTTATCGAATCTCGGAGAATTCTTCTGGATATTCTGGTTAAATATCCAGGGGTAGAGGTTACGGACAAGGTCGTTGGTAATATAAAAAGGGTAGAAAAAGAAATGAACGCCATCGATCCCGGACTGCTTCAGTCAGGGCCTATTGGCGGTGGAGCAGTACGACATGATAATGAGACATCAGCCTTGGGTAAATGAATGAAAAGCAGGATGAAGAGAACAGGTTGAACCATTCTGCTTTATTTGTTATTTTGTTATTGCAGACCTCGTCAATCATGGATAAGCAATAGCCTTGGAACCCTCTGTTTCATTG